>JACCUM010000028.1 GCA_013811805.1 Geodermatophilaceae bacterium
TGTCGGCGAGCATGTTGTTCGGCCCCGATTCCAGCGGTGACAACCAGTGCCATCCCGACAACCTGCCACGGCGCGGGAACCTGGGCGAGCACCAGCAGACCGATCAGAACTGCGATGCCCGGCTCGACCGCCATCAGCGTGCCGAACGACGACATCGTCATGCGGCGCAGCGCTTGCATCTCCAGGGCGTAGGGCAGCAGCGGCAACAGCACCGCCAGTCCCAGACACTGCAACGCGATCATCGGCGTCAGTGCGGGCAGAGCAGGCGGCGCGCCGAACGGCGTGGCAAGCAGTGCCGCGATCGGGATCGACAGGGCAAGCCCCTGAAAGCCGGGCAGTTCGGCGCCGACGCGCCGGGTGAGCACGATATAGGCCGCCCATCCGGCGGCTGCCAGCGCGGCGAACAGAACTCCGGCGAGGTCGACGGACCCCTCCCATGGCTCGGTGAGGCCGAGCACACCGAGCAGCGCCAAGGCAGGCCAGGTCAGCGCGCTCCGAACGGGACTGCGGACAGCCGCGACGGCCAACGGGCCGAGGAACTCGACCGCGACCGCGACACCGAGCGGTACGCGTGCAACCGCCTCGATGAACGCCAGCGTGATGACCGCGCTCGCCGCCCCGAGGAGCAGAACCGCGCGGCGCCCCTCGGTCGTCATCCCGGTCAGTCGCGGACGGGCGAAGGCGACCAGCACAATGCCGGCGAAGGTCAGCCGGAGCCAGGCTGTACCCGCCGGTGATACGGCCTCGAACAGTCCGGTACTCAGTGCTGCGCCGAGCTGGACACTGAGCATGGCGACAACGGCGAGGGCCGGAGCCGGAAACAACACCACGCCACGACACCACCACAAGACGATTACGTCTATCGCGCCTTTCTGCGCGCACAGTCCAATTCTGCTAAACAGTCGTCGTGGACCTACATCGGCTGAACGTCCTGGTGGAGCTGTCTCGGCGCGGCACGATGCGCGCAGTTGCGGACGCGACCGGTTACGGTACCTCGGCGGTGAGCCAGCAGCTGACCGCCCTAGAGCGGGAGGTCGGCACAACGCTGCTGGTGCCTGACGGGCGGCGCGTGCGACTCACCGCCGCCGGAAGACGACTCGTCCAACACGCCGAGACCATCCTGGCCGCAGTCGCAGCAGCCGAGACCGATCTGAGCAGCGACGCGGAGCCGCACGGCAATCTACGGGTCGGCAGCTACGCCACGGCGCTTCGCCGCTGGCTGCTGCCAGCCGCCGAGGCGCTGCAACGAACACACCCCCGGGTCCAACTCGAGATGCAGGAGCGAGAGCCGGCCGAGGTGCAGCAACTGCTGAGCGACGACCTGCTCGACGTCGGCCTGGTCTACGACTACAGCCTCGTACCTGCAACTCGGCAGGACGGGCGCCAACTCTTGTGCACAACAGCGATGATGCTCGCCGTTCCCGGCGATGGCGTGCCCCTCGACACGATCACGAACGCAACCGATCTTGCCGTACTCCGCGACCACCCGTGGATCTGCAACTCCCGAGGTGCAGACGACGACGAACTCACCCACCGGCTGTGCGCGATGGCCGGGTGGGTGCCAGTTGTCAGGCACCGCGCCGACAGTATTGAGCTTGTCATCGACATGGTCGCCGCAGGCCACGGTATCGCCCTCGTCCCGGTCGACGCCCCCCGCGTCGTCGGTGTCCGCCGGCTCCCCATCACCATCGCGACGATTCACAGACGGACCTGGAGCCTCACCCGGCCCGGGCGGGCGCGATGGCCGGCTACGGCGCTGCTGCTCGGCATTCTCAACGAAAACATGGCCGCGGACCAGAGGCATCCCGCCAACGACCGGACTACGCGTCAGAGTTGGTGACTACCGCATCGTCTTCACCGACTCCGACGGCGTGCTTCTCGTCGTTGTCGTCACGCTCGCGCACCGCCGCGAGGTGTACGACCGATGACTTGAGCTACCCGATGAAGGATCCGCTTGCGGGTCTGATCAACGCTCGCGGGGTGGGCCATGTTGGTCGAGAACCGTCGCCGCAAGCCGTTCGCCTATCGAGGAAGTTGGCCTTCTGGGGAGCGAGTGTCGGCGCGAGTCCCGGCCCGGCGCGGGCATGGCATCCTGCGAGCGTGAGTAGCCTCGACCGCGTTCGGCTCCGGCTCGATCGGGTCCGCGCTGCGGTCGGCGCGATCGATCCCGCGTTCCTCGACACGCCGGCGCTGTTGTGCGCGCCGCTCGGCCGGTCGCTCGGGTGCTCGGTGACGCTGAAGATCGAGACGCTCAACCCGGTCCGGAGCTTCAAAGGACGTGGTACGGAAACGGTGGCGGCCGTGGCCCGCGAAAGAGGGGCGTCGCGCGTGGTATGCGCGAGCGCAGGGAATCTCGGGCAGGCGCTGGCCTACAGCGGCCGGAATCGAGGCCTGAAGGTCACCGTCGTTGCGGCGAGATCCGCGAACCCGCTCAAGCTGCGCCAGATCGCTGCCTTCGGCGCCGATGTGCGACTCGAAGGCGACGACATCGAAGACGCCCGGCTGCGGGCGCGCGAGCTCGCGGAGGCGGGTCGCGCTTATCTAGTCGAGGACAGCTTGGATCTGGCGACCTGCGAGGGCGCCGCCACAATCGGTCTCGAGCTCGCCCGAGACGATCCGGGACTCGACGTCGTGCTTGTGGCTCTCGGCGGCGGAGCGATGGCCAGCGGCGTGGGCTATGCCGTGCACTCTCTCGCCGAGCACGTAGAGGTGATCGGAATCCAGCCCGTTGGTGCACCCGCGATGGCGCTGTCATGGCGTCAGCGAACGGTGGTCGAGACGGACCACATCGAGACGATCGCCGACGGCGTCGCCGGGCGCTGTCCGATCCCCGAGGTGCTGGACGACCTGCTCGTCGTGCTCGACGACGTGATGCTCGTTCGCGAAGATTCGATCAAGATCGCCATGCGCATGCTCTATGAGCACGCGGGACTCGTCGTCGAGCCATCAGCAGCGCTTGGGGTCGCCGCCGTCCTCGAGGAACCTGAGCGGTTCGCCGGACGGCGCGTCACCACAATCCTGTGCGGAAGCAACGTGAGTCCTGCCGACTTCGCGCGGTGGGTCCTGGAACCTGTCGCACGCTAGCGCCGCATGGCACAGGACCGCCCCCGGATCCCTAGTCACCCTCGGTCGCTCGCCCGACCGGAGCCTTCGCCTCAAGCCAGGTGGTGTACCGGCGGCTAGCCTGCCGTGACGTAGACGACCACCGCAGCATCCTCAGCCCGACAGCGACGTCGCTGTCGCCGGATCGCGACAAAGAAACGTGCCGCTTGCCGATAGCCAAACCGGACGGGATCCGGGCCTCCGTGCCGAGAATTGCCCATCGCGGTCGAATATCAGTGCTTCGGCGCGAGCCCGCTCTCAGGTGTGCTGCCTCGGAGCCAGCGCGACGCACACGGCCGCGAC
>JACCUM010000042.1 GCA_013811805.1 Geodermatophilaceae bacterium
CCCACCGGCGCGATGCTAGGCGGAGCGGCGGCTAACCCCCAGCGATACGCCTGGCACTGTTGTAGGCACCCCACGGGTCCACGGAATCCAGCGACACCGGCTTGCCATAGGTCGACGCGTGGATGATCTGGCCGTCGCCGACATAGATGGCCACGTGACTGACCGGGCTGTAGTAGAACACCAGGTCACCGGGCAACAGTTCGTCCCGGCTCACCGCGACGCCCATGCTGGATTGCGACTTGCTCGAATGCGGAAGGCTGACACCGGCCGCAGCGTAGGAATACATGGTGAGTCCGGAGCAGTCGAATTCGTCCGGTCCTTCACCGCCCCATACGTAGGTGTCCCCCAGTTGGGCATAGGCGGTCTCGACCGCGATCCGGGCCGCCTCGCTGGGAGCAATGATCTCGCCGGGCGGCGCCTGGCCGCCATCACCAGATTCCGACCCACCGTCACCGGCTTCTGAACCGTCGTCGCCGGAGTCCGAACCGCCGTTGCGGGATTCCGGACTTCCGACGAGGGCTGCCCGCTCTTGAGCCGAGAGCGCGGCGAAGAGATCCTGGTACTTCTGGATCTGGCTCTCGAGTTCGGTCCTTCGGGTCGCGATTTCGGCGACCACCGCCTGCGCCGATACGACGGCTACATCGGCCGCATTGTTCAGTGATTCGGCCTCTTCGCGGGTCCGGGTCGCCTCAACGAGCAAAGCTCCGTCTCGTCCTGACATGAACTCCAGGGTGTTGACCCGATCCAGGAACTCCTGCGGTGAACCAGAGGTGAGAATGGCGGAGAAACTGTTGAGCCCGTCTCCGGCAAAGGCGCTGCGAGCGATACCGCGCACCCTGCCGTTGAGGTCTACCAACTCTGAGTTGACCTGTCCGAGCGCCACCGTCGATGCGGCGGCCTCGGCGGTGTACCGGTCGAGGGCAACCTGAGCCTCGTTCTGTTCCTCTTGCAAGATCTCCAGGTCCCGGCCCAACTCAGCGACGAGTTGGGCGGCCGCGGAGGCATCTTCTGGGGCCGGAGGGTCGGCCAGGGCTGTGCTCGGTGCGATCGTCACAGCGACGACGCATGCACACAGCACAGCGAGCAGACGAAACAGTGTGTGGGTGAACGTGAATCGGTAGGACTGTGTGGGGGTCGCCACGATCGGCGGCTCTCCATTCTTCCGCGTCGACCGCTTACCGGGTTAGCTGACGGGTTCGGGCTGGGAAGATTTAGCCCTACGGCGCAAGCGCCGATTCACCCCACAAACGGTGGGTCCCCGGTTCAGCCGTGGGCTGCGAGCAACCTCGGGCTGATTGAGCGGCGGCCCCCCAGGGTCATCCTCTGCGATGACTTCCACCCGTGGAGCCGAGCGTCACCCTACAGTGTCGTGACCGCGCCGTGACAATGCCGAGCCCAAATTGTGAATTCCTTGTCTACCAGCGGTTTTCGATCATGAACGTCAGCCCATCTGATGTCTACACAGCGTCGCTGTCGACTCACGCTGCGTCACAATCGGGACCAGTCTCAACGGCGGGATCAAGCCTCCCTCGGCGAGCGCACGGACCGCTGCCTGCTCGACGTCATCGAGCTCCAACTCCGTCGGTGGACCGAGCAGGGCGGTGACCACGCAGTCATCGCAAGCTGCACCCCGCACCTGACAGGTGCCGCAATCGATCAGCATGAGCCCCTCCTCTTTCCGCGGTATCGCGACCCCACTCCAGCCACGAACTCTCGAGGCGAAGACTAGAGAGGAGGTCTGACAGCGGTCCGTCGCCGATCGTGAGCCGTTGCACGGAGGCGATCGATAGTCAGGAGACGCGCCGCTGCCTTCGGGTGTAATGCAGGGCTGCTCCACCAAGCAGCACCCCCCAGACCACGAACCACGGGTCCCACACGTAGAGATGGCCGTAGAACCCCCGCCAGTCCATGTCGGCTGGTGCTTCGATGACACCAGTCAAGACCAGAAGCTGTAGGCCGATCTGCGCAGCGCCATACAGAACCAGCAATGTCGCGCCACCCCAGCCCGCCAGAAGCAACATCCACGGCCGGAACAGGTGAGCCCCCCAAGGTTGCACCAGGGCGAGCGCGAGAAGCCCACCAGCGACTTTGAGCAGCCCCACCAACCACAGGGCGATCAAGATCCCCACGTTTCCAGACGCCACGAGCTCGACAGCTTCTCGGCCCACTAAGTCCAAACCGAGCGTCCCGCCGGTCCCCCAGTAGAAACTGGTTGCGGCGAACAGGAAGGCACACACGCATGCGGCGTAACCAGCCCACCGCCCGGCTGAGTGCAGGGAAAGCGCCGACACCTGGCCAGAGCTCTGCGGCATGCCCACTCCTTCAATCTTCTCCAACCGGGCGATACTCGGTCTGCCGGTCGCTGGCTACGGCTCCGACCATCCCGTACCCCTGACGAGCGCCGCCATCAGGGACCGCCCTGATTCCGCCCCGAGAGCGGCCCACAAACCCGGGCGATCGCCCGTTTCGAGATCGAGCCGTGCGGTGAATCGGCTCAGGTCCCCACCGCACGGCCCCCCACCGCATCGAATCACCGCAGCCGACGCGAGTCCCATGGACTCGTTCGTCCCGCGGGACAGGAGCGGTCTTCATCTACGGTCGATGAACCAGCCGACCGTCCTCCGGCTGCCACATCCCCGGCCGGCGTTGCGGGTCCCGTCCGTACGGGAGAGGCGGATCCGACATCAGGCCGACGCGCCTCCGGCGCGCCTAGAGGGGGGTGTCGTACCCGCGGCTTAGCGTCGCTAAGCGTGAGAGCAGGGCATCGGTCTCGGACGTGGGCATGTTGCGCAGCTATCGGCTGAGCTCCCCGACCGGCTCGGCGGCAGCCGCCGCGCTGCGCTCGCCCTACGTCCAGATCTCGATCGACGAACTCGGCACCCCCCTGCGGGACGTGACCTTCGTCGTCGTCGACCTGGAGACCACCGGCGGCTCGCCGGAGGGCTGCGCGATCACCGAGATCGGAGCTGTCAAGGTCCGCGCCGGAGAATGCCTTGGGGAGTTCCAGACGCTGGTGGATCCCGGATCGGCAATCCCCCCGTACATCTCGATCTTGACCGGGATCACCGACTCGATGGTGATCGCGGCCCCACGAATCGGCGAGGTGCTACCGGCGTTCCTGGAGTTCGCCCGAGGTTGCGTCCTGGTCGCGCACAATGCCCCGTTCGATGTGGGCTTCCTCAAGGCAGCCTGCACCGCCTCCGCGACTCCGTGGCCGGCCTTCGGATCGGTGGACACCGCGATCCTGGCGCGACGACTGCTCACGCGCGACGAGGTGCCCAATTGCAAGCTCTCCACGCTGGCTCCGTATTTCCGTGCCCACACCGCCCCCTGTCACCGCGCCCTGGCCGACGCCCGGGCCACCGTGGACGTCCTGCACGGGCTGTTCGAGCGGCTCGGTTCGCTCGGCGTGCAGTCCCTGGAGGAACTCACCGACCTGACCAAGCAGGTCGACCCGATCCGGCGGCGCAAGCGCCACCTGGCCGCTCATCTGCCGCACGCCCCCGGGGTCTACCTGTTCAAGGACTCGCAGGGCCGTCCGCTTTACATCGGCACCTCGCACGACCTTGCCCGCCGGGTGCGGTCCTACTTCGCCGCCTCCGAGCAGCGCTCGCGGATGACCGAGATGGTCGGCCTGGCCGAGCGGGTCGACTCGATCGTCTGCGCACACGAACTCGAGGCCCACGTCCGAGAGCTGCGATTGATCGCCGAACACAAGCCCCGTTACAACCGGCGATCACGCTTTCCCGAGCGAGTGGTGTGGCTCAAACTGACCGTCGAGGCATTTCCCCGGTTGTCGCTGGTACGGCGGCACCGCGCGGACGGCGCGTCCTATCTCGGCCCGTTCTCCTCCCGCCGGCAGGCCGATGCGGCGATGTCTGCGGTCTACGACGCCCTGCCGATCCGACGCTGCACGCTGTCCCTGTCACCCGATCGGATCACTGCGTCCTGTGCGTTGGCCGGCATGGGCCGCTGCGGTGCCCCGTGTGAAGGTTCGCAGTCGGTCCAGGAGTACGCCGATATAGCCGACGTCGTACGGCGGGCCGCCGATGGCGATCCAGGAGATCTGCTCGCGCCCTTGATCGCCCGGCTGTCGGTGCTGGCCGGGGCCGGTCGGTTCGAGGACGCCGCCGCCTTGCGCGACCGGGTCACCATTCTGTTGCGCGGCTGCCTGCGTTGGCAGCGGCTGCGTTCACTGTGGCTGGTGCCCGAACTCGTGGCCGCCCGATCCGACGGCGAAGGGGGTTGGCTGCTCGCGGTCGTGCGCCAGGGACGTCTCGTCGCGGCAGGTCGGGCGGTGGCTGGGGTGGCAGTGCGGCCCTACCTGCAGGACCTCCTCGCTGGCGCCGAAACGGTCAGCACTGCGATCGGCTCAGCGGCGACGACTCCGGAGGAAACCGAGGTGATCCTTCGCTGGCTGGACACCCCTGGCACTCGGTTGGTCGACCTGACCGGGGTGCTGTCCTGTCCGGCTCGGGGAGGTGCCGCGGCGGGCTGGCTCTCGCGGGTCGCCGGCGCCGAACAGAGCGCCGCACCGTTTGCCGACGGTCGTCCGCTACGCACCCGCAGCCAGCCGGATCGGATCGGAGCCGCCTAGCGGACGAGCGCCGACCCATGCATGACCTGTCAGGTATCGGGCACAAGGCCCGGTAGCAGCGGCCGAACCGGAAGCCGACAAGGACGATGCAGAGGAAGACACTCCATGAAGGCTTTGACCTGGCAGGGCACCCGGGACGTACGCGTCGAGGACGTCCCCGATCCCATCATCAAGGAACCCACTGACGCCATCATCCAGATCACCTCCACCGGATTGTGCGGATCGGACCTGCATCTCTACGAGGTGCTCGGGCCGTTTCTCGAGGCCGGGGACGTCCTGGGTCATGAGCCGATGGGCATCGTGCAGGAGGTCGGCAGCGCGGTCACCCACATCGCGCCGGGAGACCGGGTGGTCATTCCGTTCAACATCTCCTGCGGTAACTGCTTCATGTGCAGTCATGGCCTGCACAGCCAGTGCGAGACAACGCAGGTCCGTGACCAAGGCATGGGAGCGGCGCTGTTCGGCTTCACCAAGTTGTACGGCCAAGTTCCCGGCGGCCAGGCCGAGTATCTGCGCGTACCGCAGGCGCACTTCGGGCCGATCAAGGTTCCGGAGGGTCCGGCCGACGACCGCTTCCTCTACCTGTCCGACGTGCTGCCGACCGCCTGGCAGGCCGTGGAATACGCCGCGATCCCCGACGGTGGCACGGTCGTCGTTCTCGGCCTCGGCCCGATCGGTGACATGGCCTGCCGCATCGCGACGCTGCGGGGGCATCGGGTCATCGGCGTGGATGTCGTACCGGAGCGGTTGGAACGGGCTCGGGCGAACGGCGTCGACACGATCGACGGGGATCAGGACGAGCTGGGCGACATGATCCGAGATGTCACCGACGGACGCGGACCGGATTCGGTGATCGACGCCGTCGGCATGGAGGCGCACGGATCGCCGGCGGCCGGATTCGCCTTGAAGATGACGAACCTGCTGCCCGATGCCCTCGCGGCCAAACTGATGGAGAACGCAGGAGTGGACCGCCTTGCCGCCCTCTATTCCGCGATCGACATCGTGCGCCGCGGTGGCACGATCTCACTGAGCGGGGTCTACGGCGGCATGACCGATCCGCTGCCGCTGTTGACGATGTTCGACAAGCAGCTGACGCTGCGCATGGGCCAGTGCAACGTGAAGCGCTGGGTGGACGACATCATGCCGCTGCTCTCCGGCGACGGCGACCCCCTCGGAGTCGATACCTTCGCCACGCATCGGGTTCCGCTCAGTGAAGCCCCAGCGGCGTACGAGATGTTCCAGAAGAAGGAAGATGGTGCGGTGAAGGTGGTCTTCACCCCTTGAGGATGTCGGGGCTACCCCGCGGTCGCCGGCCGCGGGGATAGGCTCCCGACGTGATCACTGCGATCGTCATGATCAGTGCCAGTACCGATTCCATCGGCGAGGTCGCCGAGCAGATCGCGGACATCGACGGGGTCAGTGAGGTCTACTCCGTGGCCGGGCACGTCGATCTGATCGCCGTCGTACGGGTACGCCACTTCGACGACATCGCCTCGGTGATTGCCGGGCAGATCAACAAGGTGCCGGGGGTCATCGACACCGAGACGCATATCGCCTTTCGGGCATACTCCCGGCACGACCTCGATGCGGCGTTCGCGATCGGCTTCGAAGCCGAGGCCTGAACCGGCCAGCAGACCTTGGCGGTCAGGCGGTTTTGGCGGCTTGGCTGACCTGGACCCAGCGGTCCAGAGTCTGCTGCGCCGAGCCGTCGTCGATCGCCGCACCGGCACGTTCGATCGCCCGGCCGAAGCGGGCGTTCAGCGATTCGTCTCCCGACGGCGGTGCCGAGGACAGTCCACCCACGGCCACGATCGCCGCTCCTGCGTTCAGAACCACTGCATCACGCACCGGCCCCAGATCACCGGCGACCAGCCGTCGGACCACGTTGGCATTCGTCTCGGCGTCAGCACCGCGTAGCTCCTCGGCACTGGCCCGGGCAATACCGAACACCGTGGGGTCCAAGGTGTCCGCCACAACCTCGCCGTCCGCGGCCAACCACATCGACGAGGTCGTCGTCGTCGTCAGCTCGTCCAGTCCATCGTCGCCCCGGAAGACGATGGCCCGGACGTTGCGCCTGGCCAGCACACCCGCGAGCAACGGGGCCATGCGGGCGTCGGCGCAACCCACGGCCGCGGCAACCGGTCGGCCTGGATTGGTCAGTGGCCCAAGGAAGTTGAAGACCGTGGCCACACCCAGTTCACGACGTGCCATGGCGGCGTGCCGCATCCCTGGATGGAAGACCGGTGCGAAGAAGAAGCCGATCCCGGCCTCGGCGATGCACCGTTCGACCCCGGCCGCGGGTAGATCGATCGCCAGCCCGAGCGCCTCCAGGACGTCGGCTGACCCGCATGCCGAGGAAGCGGCGCGGTTCCCGTGCTTGCCCACCCGGATCCCGCAAGCCGCAACGATCAATGCGGCCATCGTCGAGATGTTCACCGTGTGGGCACGGTCACCACCGGTCCCGACCACGTCCGCCAGCGGCCCGGACGTTCGTACCGGGGTGGCATTGGCCAACATCACGTCAACCAGGGCGTCGATCTCACCGACCGTCTCGCCCTTGGCCCGCAACGCTACTGCGAAGCCGGCGACCTGAGCGGCGCTGGCTTCGCCGGCCATGATCTCGCCCATGGCCCAGCCCACGGTCGTACGAGACAGATCCTGCCCGGCCAGCAACGTGGTGAGCAGGCCCGGCCAGGTGGGCGTCGGCATGGTTAGGACGGCGGTTCGGCGAACTCAGCTGCGAACAACCGGAACGCCATGCTGGCGCTCCCGGAGCAAGTCGGCCACAGTCGCCGCTGCCTGCAGCGCGTCGAGTGGGAAGGACAAGGTTGCGTCGGCCAACGACCAGTGCGCCAGCCAGCGGTCAGCCTGCCGGGCAATGAGGACGCAGACCGGCGGGCAGTCCCGGATCTCGAACTTCAGTTGGCGGGCGATGCCCATGCCACCGGTCGGTTGCGACTCACCATCGAGCAGAAGAAGGTCCACCGAGCCGGCATCGACATAGCTCA
>JACCUM010000044.1 GCA_013811805.1 Geodermatophilaceae bacterium
GGCCATGCTCCCGAAGAGCGTGGCCGGTCGGCGTCGATGTCAGTGGCTTGGCGCGGGACCGTGCTGCGGCTAGTCCGGGGCTTGGCCGCAGTCGCGGGCAACCGAAAGCTGGTGGCACGCGGCCGCATCGATCAACGATCGAAGGGCCGGCTGATCGACGTCGTCGAGCCCGGTGAGCTTGAGGCTGCGCATCGACAGCGTCCCGGCAACTTGCCTGCCACCCGTGTCCGGCAATAGTCCGTCCGGATCAGACAGGTCTGCGCCGTGATAGAAGCCGAGGGTGACGTGGCCCTTGAACAGCATGAGGTAGGCGAACTGCTCGGTGAACTTCTTCGGCCCGATGCCCCACCCGACGGAGCGCTGTTTGGGCCACACGACCTCGATGGTCGCCGGAAATATGTCGAAGATCAGACTACGTACGCCGGCGGCCAACTGCTGGATCTCCTCAGCGGAGGCAGACATCGCGTCCCGGAAGGTCTGGTCATTCGCCAGTCCGTCGCGGTTCACGATGCCAGCGGCCTGTGCCATCGCCGGTGCCTCCCGTGCAAGGACCGAAAACGGCCTGGCCTGAAGCTTGCCGGGAGCCTCTGACCGGACCGTCATTTTCAGTCGGGGTGACAGGATTTGAACCTGCGGCCTCTTCGTCCCGAACGAAGCACGCTACCAAGCTGCGCCACACCCCGAGGACCTCAGCGAGTCTAACCGGCCGCCTACGGCCGTATGGATCAGGGCCGCGGTCACCGCTCGACGAGGGTCAGCAGGGTGGCCTCCGGGGGGCAGGCGAAACGCACCGGAGCGTAGGGCGAGGTGCCCAGCCCGGCCGAGACATGCAGCCAGGTATCGGGTGCCCAGCGGTGCAACCACCGTGCCCGGCGCCGGTCGATGCCGCAGTTCGTGACCAGTGCTCCATAGAACGGGACGCGCAATTGACCGCCGTGGGTGTGGCCGGCCAGCACCAGGTCATAGCCGTCGGCGGCAAAGCGATTGACGACTCTCGGTTCCGGGGAATGGGTGAGCCCGATCCGCAGGTCCGCCGCAGGATCTGCGGCACCGACCACTTCGGCGTACCTGTCATAGCGCAGATGCGGATCATCGACCCCTGCGAAGGCGATCTGTCGTCCATCGGCCCTGGTCAGTCCGCGCGTGTTGGTGAGGTCCAGCCATCCAGCAGCCGTCATCGCATCGCGCAGCGGTTGCCAGGACAGCTTCGTACCGTGTATCCGCTTGTGATCGGGCCAGAAGTACTTCAGCGGATTCTTGGGCCGAGGGGCCCAGTAGTCGTTGCTGCCCAACACGAAGGCTCCCGGCCGTTCCAGCAGCGGGGCAAGCGCGGACAGGGTAGGGGGCACGGCATCGTGGCCGGCCAGGTTGTCACCGGTGGTGATGACCAGGTCGGGGTCGAGGTCGTCGAGGCGGCGCACCCAGTCCTGTTTGCGGCGCTGTCCCGCGGTCATGTGCAGGTCGGAGATGTGCAGGACCCGCAACGGCGCGGATCCGGGCTGGAGGACTGGGACGTCGAAGCGGCGCAGCGTGAACCTGTTCCGCTCAACCAGGCCGGCGTAGGCCGTCACGGCGCCGCCCAAGCCGATCACCCCGGCGATCACGGCGTAGGTCGGGCGCATCCCGCGAGCCTACGCAAGCGGTCCGGCCGGGCCTGCCACTAACGTCTGGTGCCGTGAGCACCCTCAAGGAACAACTGCGCTCAGACCTGACGGCGGCAATGAAAGCCCGCGACGAGCTGACCCGAGCCACCCTGCGGATGGCCCTGGCGGCCGTCCAGACGGCGGAGGTCTCGGGTGCGCAGGCACGGGACCTGGCCGACGAGGAAGTGCTGGCGGTGATCCGCCGCGAGGCGAAGAAGCGACACGAGTCCGCCGACATCTACCAGGCGGCCGGCCGGCCGGCGCTGGCTGACCGGGAACTCGCCGAGGCCGGCGTGCTGGAGGCATATCTGCCGAGGCAACTCGACGATGCCGCCGTACGCGCCCTCGTGACGGCTGCGATCGCCGAGTCCGGGGCG
>JACCUM010000063.1 GCA_013811805.1 Geodermatophilaceae bacterium
GCGGTACGCGCCGGAGCCGACGAGATCGACATGGTCATCGACCGGGGCGCGTTCCTGTCCGGGCGCTACGCCGACGTGTTCGCCGAGATCGTCGCGGTCAAACAGGCTTGCGGCACTGCGCATCTCAAGGTCATCCTGGAGACCGGGGAGCTCGCGACGTACGACAACGTACGGCGGGCATCCTGGCTGGCGATGCTGGCCGGCGGGGACTTCATCAAGACCTCCACCGGGAAGATGTCTCCGGCCGCGACCCTGCCGGTGGCCATGGTCATGCTCGAGGCGGTGCGGGACTTCGCCGAGGCAACCGGGCGCCGGATCGGGGTGAAGCCGGCCGGTGGCATCCGGACGGCCAAGGACGCGATCAAGCACCTGGTACTGATCAACGAGACCACCGGACCCGACTGGCTCACGCCGGACCTCTTCCGGATCGGTGCGTCCAGCCTGCTCAATGACCTGCTCCTGCAACGGCAGAAGCTTTTCACCGGGCACTACTCCGGCCCCGACTATGTCACCGTCGACTGAGTCAGCGTCGACCAGAGCGAGGCGAGACCACCCATGAGTAGCGACGACGCACTCTTCTCCGTGGAAGAGCCATGAGCGCGAGCCCTCCCACCGCAGCGGTGGGCTTCGAGTACGCCCCGGCGCCGGAATCCCGGTCGATCGTGGACCTTCGACCGTCGTACGGCCTGTTTATCGACGGCGAGTTCGTCGACGGGCATGGCCCCAGCTTCAAGTCGATCAGCCCGGCGACCGAGGAGGTGCTGTCCGAGGTCTGCGCTGCGGATGCATCCGATGTCGACGCCGCGGTGAAGGCGGCCCGCCGCGCGTACAACCGGACCTGGTCGCGACTACCGCCGGCCGAACGGGGCAAGTACCTCTTCCGGATCGCCCGCATCATCCAGGAACGATCACGCGAACTCGCCGTGCTGGAGTCCCTGGACAACGGCAAGCCGATCCGCGAGTCACGGGACGTGGACGTTCCGCTGATGGCAGCGCACTTCTTCTACTACGCCGGGTGGGCAGACAAGCTTTCCTACGCCGGGTACGGGCCCGACCCGAAGCCCTTGGGTGTTGCGGCACAGATCATTCCGTGGAACTTCCCGCTCCTCATGCTGGCTTGGAAGATTGCCCCGGCGCTCGCAGCCGGCAACACCGTCGTGCTCAAGCCGGCCGAGACGACCCCGCTGACCGCACTGCTGTTCGGCGAGATCTGTCAGCAGGCCGACCTCCCGCCGGGCGTGGTCAACATCATCACCGGCGCCGGGGACACCGGGCGGGCGCTGGTCGAGCATCCCGACGTGGACAAGATCGCGTTCACCGGCTCGACCGACGTGGGCCGCCAGATCGCGATCAGCGCAGCAGGAACCCGCAAGAAGCTGACTCTGGAACTCGGCGGCAAGGCGGCCAACATCATCTTCGACGACGCCCCGATCGACCAGGCCGTCGAGGGCATCGTGAACGGGATCTTCTTCAACCAGGGCCACGTCTGCTGCGCCGGGTCGCGGTTGCTGGTCCAGGAATCGGTGGTCGACGAGGTCATCTCCTCGCTGCGCCGCCGCCTCAAGACGCTGCGCGTGGGCGATCCGCTGGACAAGAACACCGACGTCGGTGCGATCAACTCCGCTGAGCAACTTGCCCGCATCCGCGAACTGTCCGACATCGGCGAGGCGGAGGGGGCGGTGCGCTGGTCCCCACCGTGCGATCTGCCTGACCGTGGATTCTGGTTCCCGCCAACGATTTTCACCGAGGTCTCACAGGCCCATCGGATTGCCCGGGACGAGATCTTCGGACCGGTACTGTCGGTGCTGACCTTCCGTACACCCGACGAGGCCGTGACAAAGGCCAACAACACGCCGTACGGGCTGTCAGCCGGGATCTGGAGCGACAAAGGTTCCCGGATCCTGGCGATCGCGTCACGGCTACGGGCTGGGGTGGTGTGGGCCAACACCTTCAACCGATTCGATCCGACCAGCCCGTTCGGTGGCTACAAGGAGTCCGGCTACGGACGGGAAGGCGGCCGGCACGGCTTGGCCGCCTACCTGGCCGGCGTCGAGGAGGCGTGACGGTGTGAGTTCACGACTGAATGTGCGGAAAACGTACAAGCTCTACATCGGTGGAAAGTTTCCGCGATCGGAGTCCGGGCGCTCCTATGTCGTCACCGATGCCAAAGGGAGCTTTCTCGCCAATGCGAGCCGGGCCTCGCGCAAAGACGCCCGCGACGCGGTCGTGGCGGCGCGAGCGGCCTTCTCCGGCTGGGCCGGTGCGACGGCGTACAACCGTGGTCAGGTCCTCTACCGGGTGGCTGAGGTGATGGAGGGTCGTGCGGATCAGTTCGCCGCGGAGGTCGCCGCCGGTGAGGGGCTGCGGCCTTCGCAGGCGCGTACGGTCGTCGCTGCCGCCATCGACCGCTGGGTCTGGTACGCGGGCTGGACCGACAAGTTGGCCCAGGTGGTCGGTGGGACGAACCCGGTCGCCGGGCCGTACTTCGACTTCTCCATCCCCGAGCCGACCGGTGTGGTGGCTGTGCTTGCGCCGCAAGACTCTTCGCTGCTCGGGCTGGTCAGTGTCCTGGCCCCGGCAGTGGCCGGTGGCAATGTCGTCGTGGCGGTGTCCTCGCAACGCAGGCCGCTACCGGCCATCACGCTTGCCGAGGCCTTCGCCACTTGCGACCTACCCGGCGGGGTGGTGAATCTGCTGACCGGAAGCGCTGCGGAGATCGGTCCATGGCTGGCCGAGCACGGCGACGTCAACGCGATCGACCTGACCGGAACTCTCGGCGCCTCGGATGGCGACGAGGCAGCCGATATCGATTTGGCGCGCGATCTGGAGGCGAAGGCGGCCGGCACGCTCAAGCGGGTTCGACGGCCGCCGCTTTCCGGAATGCAGGTTGGTAGTCCAGACTGGGCCGCCGAACCGGGGCTGTCCCGGATGACGGCGTTCTTGGAGACCAAGACCGTCTGGCACCCGATCGGAGTCTGAACACACCGCCATGGCATCACCTTCCATCGTCCCGATCGCCCTCACCATCGACGACCGGACCGGTTACACGTTGTGGGCTCCGCCTTGGGAAGAGGACGGCGAGCAGTGGCAGGCCTTCCTCGGCGCCGAGGGGCGACTGCACGTATTCAAGTCCGAGCGCGAGTTGGCCGCCTATGCCCGCACGGCCACCGAGCACGACCTGGACGACCATCCGGTGTGGCCGGT
>JACCUM010000065.1 GCA_013811805.1 Geodermatophilaceae bacterium
GAGCACCGACTCCCACTTCGGCCGATGCTCCGGCGCCACGACCGCCAACGCATCCGGCAGAGCGGTGAGTGGATCGCCGCCGTGCAATGCGACCCGGATCAAGTCGTGCAAGATCGCGCAGCCTTCGCCGGCCGCCGGATCACCATGGGTCAACGCCGAGATCCGCCGCGCGGCATCCATCGTCGCCTCCTGTCCGGCGGTCGCGAACCACACCGCCGCCGGTGTCGTACGCATCAGCGAGCCGTTCCCAGCGGCACGCCCGGTCCGCGCGAAGTGCTCGGCCGCCGCAACGTCCCACGGCCGACCGGAGGTGAGGACCGACCGGGTCTGATTGCCGACATCCGGCGGCCCGGCAGCGATCCAGGTCTGGAACCGGTCGAAGACATCCGCCTCGTCGAGTCCGCCGACGTCGACCAGCGAGGAGGCCAGCAGCAGCGCCATCTGGGTGTCGTCGGTGAACTCCCCCGGTGCCCAACCGAGGCTTCCGCCGCCGCACATCTCGGAACGTAGGCCGCGGGCCTCGGTCGGGAACTGGCCCCCGTACGCACCCGCTGGGCCGAACTCGAACGGCGCCCCCAGCGCGTCCCCGACCACCGAGCCGATCAGCGCGCCGGTCACCCGGTGCGACCGCGGCATCGCGGCGGTACGGCTCATTCCGTCGCGATCATGGAGCTGTGACCGTCCAGGAGCCGAAGAGTTGGTCATAGCTCCATGATCGCGGCAGGCTTACGCACCGATGGTCCCGGGGTGCCCTGAGTCGAAACGGGTTCGCGGCCGAAGCAGCCTGATCGGCCATCTTGACTGGACGTAGCCGCGGCGCACTTGCGAGGCTAGGGGGGAGATGGGCACCGGGGCGGCGGATGCGGATCCGCGCGGTTGGGGTAGAGCGACGCCGCCACGGTTAGTGCCGGCGCAACCGTCGTACGTCAACGTTTCGGAGAAGCGGTTCGCCGAGAAGCTGCGCGAGCAGTTGCCCGCCGACGTGGTCGTGTTTGCCAACCAGCGGTTCACCGACCGCGACGGCGACCGGGAGGCCGACTTTATCGTGCTGTGGCCGGGTCACGGGATCGCGGTGATCGAGGTCAAGGGCGGCCTGATCCACCTGATCGACGGCCAATGGCGCCAGCCGTGGAGCAGCGATCCGCGCGGTTGGAAGCCGATCAATCCCGTCGAGCAGGCGCTGAAGTGCAAGTACGCGCTGCGCGACTACCTGCACCAGCACCCCAGATGGTCGCGGGGCAATCCCCGGCTGGTCCATATGGTCGCGCTGCCGGCCACCGTGCTGGACGACGATTTCCACACCCCTGATGCCCCGCGCTGGCTGGTCATGGACCGCACCGACACCCCGCACGCCGCGGATCGGATCGCGTCGGCACTGCGTCAGGCGGAGGGACAACCGGCCGCCCCGACCCATGATGACGTCAACCTGATCGTCGACTGCCTCGCCGGCACCGCCATTGCCCAACGGGATCTGCTGACCCGGTTGCACGAGCGGGAGGACACCTGCGAACTGCTCAGCGAGGACCAGGCGCGGGTGCTGGACATGGTGAACAGCAACACCCGCGTAGAGATCCGCGGTGGCGCCGGATCGGGCAAGACTTGGCTGGCCGTCGAGAAGGCCCGTCGACTGGCCATGTCGGGCAAGCGGGTCGCCCTGATGTGTTACTCGCGCGGCCTGGCCGAATACCTCGGCCGGCGGGTGAACACCTTCGCCCGCGGGCAGCGCCCGGCCTACGTCGGGACGTTCCACTCGCTGGGCATCGGTTGGGGTGTATTGCCCGGCTCGGACGACGACTCCGCGTACTGGGAGGACCAACTTCCGCAACTCATGGTCTCCCTCGCTGCCGAGCAGCCGTTCTTCGAACGCTTCGATGCGATCGTGATCGACGAGGCGCAGGACTTCGCCGAGACCTGGTGGCCGGCGGTCCTCGCCGCTTTGCGCGAGCCACAGACCGGTGAGCTGTACGTGTTCTCCGACGAGAACCAGCGAGTCTTCGCCCGGCAAGGGCGACCGACCGTGCCGCTGGTCACCGTCGACCTGACCGAGAACCTGCGCAACACCAAACAGATCACCGGTACGTTCAGCAGCCTCGCGCCTGCCTTGATGAAAGCTCGCGGCGGCAACGGCGTACCGGTCCAGTTCGTCCCATGTACGCCGGAAGAGGCAGTGGACCAGGCCGACGACGTGATCGAGTCCTTACTGGGCGACGGTTGGCCGGCCAAGGCGCTGGCGCTGCTGACGACCAACCATCGCCATCCGTTCCAGGTCGAGCAACAGGCCGAGGGCCAGGACGTGTACTGGCGCTCGTTCTGGGCGGAGGAGTACCCGTTCTACGGACACGTGCTCGGCTTCAAGGGCCTCGAACGCCCGGCAGTTGTCTTGGCCATCAACGGGTTCCGGGACTCCGAGCGGGCCCGTGAGATGCTATACGTCGGCCTGTCCCGGGCTCGGGACCTCCTGGTGGTCTGCGGCGATCTCGACATGATCAAAGCGGTGGCGGCGACGGCGTGGCCAACCGGCTCGCAAGGTCCGGGTCCGGCGGGTGAAGCGCCACGGACCCGCCCACGTCGGCCGCAGCGCGCTCTTGATCTATCCATGCTCGGGTAATTGGGTGAGCTTGTTAGTCTGCTCTCTCTGATAATCAACTGCGGAGTGTGCGCGAATGACCACGGACAATGACGTCCGGTACGTCGTAGTGACCAACCACGAAGAGCAGTACTCCGTCTGGCCGCTGCATCGGACCATGGCACCTGGCTGGCGCAACGTCGGCTTCGAAGGCACCCGCTCCGAATGCCTGGCCCACATCGAGTCCGTGTGGACCGATCTGCGCCCGCTGGGCATCCGCGGCCTTGCCGCGCAGTCTTGATCTCCACGATCGAGGCAGGAGCAGCGCCGACCACCCCGTCCGCCTCGCCCAAGGCGGCATCGGCGTCGGCGCGGACGCCGGTCCGGGTGGTCGACGTCTGGCTGCTTGACCTGCAACAGAGCACCGCCGGACTGGACGCGGTGCTGGAGGCAGCCGAACGCGAGCGGGCTGAGTTCCTCTGCACCGCTGCGCTCCGCCGCCGGTTCGTCGTCCGCCGCGCCGCCCGCCGGCACATCCTCGGCGGCTACCTGGGAGTGGCTCCAGAGCAGCTCCGGTTCAGCCAGGGCCCGAACGGCAAGCCGCAGCCTGTGACGCACGAGCCGCTGCAGATGAGTTGTTCCCATCGGGAGGAGTTGGGGGTGGTGGCGGTGTGTGCCGACGCAGCGGTCGGCGTCGATGTCGAAGCCCTGCATCTGAATGTCGGGCCGAGCTCCGAGGAACTCGACCCACTCGCCCAGGTGATGATGTCGCCCGTGGAGCGTGCTGACTTCCGGGCGCTGCCGGCGGCCCTGCGTCGTACGGCGCTGCTGACCACGTGGACCCGCAAGGAGGCGGTGGTCAAGGGCCTCGGGGTCGGGCTGTCCCTCCCCCTGGACACTTTCGACGTACCGGTCGACCCGGGCACGCCACCGCGGTTGCTCGCCAGGCGCGGCGCGGCCCGGGACGGACAGCAGTGGTCCATGAGCGGCCTGACCCTCCCGTCCGGGTACGTGGGCACCGTGACGGCCCAGGGCAGCGACTGCCGGGCCCGCATCCGCAGCTGGGAGACGCACCGATGACAGACCAAGCTGTGCCGGACCCAGCTGTGCCGGCCCCGGCGACGGCGAACTGGTCGAGCGGCCTGCACTCCCGGTTCGAGGCCGCGGCCGCCGCTCAGCCGGAGTCGATCGCGCTGATCGACGGCGAGCGCCACGTCACCTATCGGGAACTCGACCGCCGCTCCGCCGTCGTGGCTGCACACCTGCAACAACGGTCCTCGGACGCGGAGAACCTGGTCGGCGTGTGCCTGCAGCGCGGTGCGGACTTGGTCGTCGCCCTGCTCGGCATCCTGCGCTCCGGCGCGGCCTACGTACCGCTGGATCCGGCCTACCCCAGGGATCGGATCGATTTCATCCTCGGCGATGCCGACGTCGACGTCGTGATCACCGACGTCGCCAGCGCAGAACTGGTCGCGGGCGCCAAGACGGTGTTGATCAGCGAGCTACCCTACGGCGGCCATGACGACATCCCGGGCGACGTCGCGGAGGAGGCTACGGACGGCGGCCAGTCCGAACGCCCGTACGGCGTTGCGTTCCGCACCCCGGTCACCCAGCCCGACCGGCTGGCCTACCTGATCTACACCTCCGGCTCGACCGGCCGGCCCAAGGCGGTCGCGATCACCCACGGCAACGCCACCGCGATGCTGTCGTGGGCGACGGGCTGGTGGGACCCCGAGGATCTGTCCGGCGTCCTGGCCTCGACCTCGGTGTGCTTCGACCTGTCGGTGTTCGAGATCTTCCTGCCGCTGTCCCACGGCGGGACGGTGATCCTCGCCGAGGACGCGTTGGCCCTGCCCGAGCTACCGGCCCGCGATCGGGTCCGGCTGGTCAACACGGTTCCGTCGGCGATGAACCAGCTCGTCCTCGCGGGTCTGCTGCCCGAGACCGTACGTACGGTCAACCTGGCCGGCGAAGCACTGCCCCGCCAGCTGGCCGACCAGATCTACGCGCTGCCCCACGTACAACGGCTCTGGAACCTGTACGGGCCGTCCGAGGACACCACCTATTCCACCTTCGGACTGGTCCCCCGTGCCGACGATGCCGAGCCCTCGATCGGACGCCCGATCGACGGTACGCAGGCCTGGGTGCTCGACGCCGACCTGCAGCTGGTGGGCGGCGGCGAGGTGGGTGAGCTGTACCTGTCCGGGACCGGGGTGGCCCGCGGGTATCTGCACCGGCCAGGGCTCACGGCCGACCGATTCCTGCCCGACCCGTTCAGCGGCGTGCGAGGCGGGCGGATGTACCGCACCGGAGATCTGGCGCGCTGGCACCGCGGCGAGCTGATGTTCCTCGGCCGTACCGACCATCAGGTCAAGATCCGCGGCCACCGGATCGAGCTCGGCGAGGTCGACGCGGTCCTGGTCCGGCACCCAGCAGTCGCGGCGGCGGTCACGATCTCCGACGTCGACGCCGCCGACGAGGCGCGGCTGGTGAGCTACGTGCAACTCGCCAGCGACGTGGACATCGCCGAGCTGCGGTTGTGGCTGTCCGAGCGGCTGCCGTCGTATGCCGTACCGGCGGTACTCATGGCGTTGGACGTGCTGCCCACCACGCCGAACGGCAAGGTCGACCGGGCGGCGCTGCCCGCACCGGTGGTGGAGCGGGAGCAGAGCAGGACTCGTTACGTCGCGCCGGTCAGTGCGCTCGAGCACCAACTGGCCGCGATCTGGGTGGAGCTGCTCGGGGTCGATCGGGTGGGCTCGGCCGACCGCTTCGACGCCCTGGGCGGGCACTCGTTGCTGGCCATGCGGATGCTCGGCCGGATCGCTGCGGAGCTGTCGACATTGGTGCCGCTCGGCGCCTTCCTGGCAGCGCCGACTGTGGCCGCGCTCGCCGGCCTGGTCGAGGCCCACCGCGGCTCGCCGGCCGGGATCGCGCTGCACGGCGGTGTCGGGACCAGTCCCGGACCGCTGTCCCCGGTGGAGGAGGACTTCTGGTTCTCCGAGCAGATGGTGCGGGCCAGCTCGATGTATACGGTGCCGCTGCGCTTCCGCGTCCGCGGGCGGATCGACGCGGCCAGGATCGGGAACGCGCTCAGCGCTGTGGTCGCCCGCCACGATGCCTTGCGTACGGCCTACACCGAGCTCGACGGACAGGTGGTCGCCACAGTCATCGACCCGTATCCGGTCGATCTCACCGTCGTGGACGTACGAGGTCATGCCGCCGGCCCAGCCCAGGACGACGCGGCCGAGCGGACCCGGGTGCAGGCCGCCCACGCCCCGATCGACGTCGCCACCGGACGGCTGCTGCAGGCGGTGCTGATCAGAGCGACCGACGACGCGGCGGAGCTGATGATCACCGTGCACCACATCGGCTTCGACGGATATTCCACCGGTGTCCTGACCACCGAGCTCGCCGCGTTCCTGAATGGCTCTCTCGAAGCGCTCGGCGCGCCGGAGATCCAGGGCCGGGACTACGCCGCCTGGCGTTCCGGCAGCACCGGCGCGCAGCAGCAGGGCTCGGTCGACTACTGGCGCGACCAACTCGACGGCGCCGACCTGCTCCTGGAGCTACCAGCCGACCACCCACGCCCGGCCGTGCTCAGCTTCCGGGGACGCCGAACGACCCGGACCTTGGACCCCGACTTGCTGGACAACCTCCAGCAGCTCGGACGACGTTATGACGCAAGCCTTTTCGTGACCCTGCTCGCCGGACTGGACGTGCTGGTCTCCCAGCTGACCGGTCGCACCGACTTCGTCGTCGGGGCACAGACCGCGGACCGGATGGCGCCGCAGCTGCGCGACCACATCGGCCTGTGCATCAACACCCTGCCGGTACGCGCGCGCTGCGATGGCGATCCGGCCTTCATCGAACTGCTCGTACGTACCCGAGAGACCGTGTACGCCGGCCTCGAGCACCACGATGTGTCCTATGTGGACATCATCCGCGCCCTCAACCTGCCGCGTTCGCTGCAGCACACGAACCTCGTCCAGGTGATGCTGGCAGTGCAGAACTACGCCGTACCCGCGGTCCACACTCCGGACCTGACCATGGAGCACCTGGCCGAAGCCGACAACGGCACGGCGAAGGTGGACCTGACGCTGTTCGTCGAGTTTCCCGCCGACGGCCCGGTGCTGGCTGCCGAGTGGAGCACCGACCTCTTCACCGCCGGGACGATCGACAGCTGGCTCGACCATTACCTCGCCATCCTGACCGACGCCGTCGACCGGCCGGGTCGCGCCATCGCCGAACTGGGGATGTCCTCGGCGGTCCGCCGCCTGCGGTCAGCGGCCGTCGGGGAGGCAGCGACGTGGGAGCAGACCGACCCGCTGCACGTTCTCGTCGCGCGTACCGCAGCGGCGCACCCGACCAAGGTGGCGGTGACCGACGGCACGCAGCACCTGACCTACGCCGAACTGGTCTCGCAAGCCCACCAGCTCGCTGCCCGGCTGCGAGCGCTCGACGTCGGACCGGAGTCCCTGGTCGCGATCTGCGTCGAACGCCATCCTCGGATGCTTGTCGGACTGCTCGGGATCCTCGCGGCTGGTGGTGCGTACCTGCCGCTGGACCCGGATTTCCCCGCCGACCGGATCGACTACATGCTCCGCGACTCCGGCGCCGCCCTGCTGATCACCGAAACCCACCTGCTGGACGGCCTTCCGGGCAACCGGCCGCGGACCCTCCTGCTCGACACCGAAGACCTGACCGCAGAGCCGACCACCGCGCCGGACGTCGTCGGCGAGGCCCAAGGCCGCGATGCCGGCTGCCGCGATGCCCGGCCCCGAGACCCCGACATCCTCGACCGGTCCGAACCGCTCAACAGCCCCGACCGGCTCGACCAACTGGCCTACGTGCTCTACACCTCCGGTTCGACCGGCCGGCCCAAGGGTGTGGAGATCACCCACGCCTCGATGGTCAACTTCCTGTGGGCGATGCAGCGCTCACCGGGCCTGTCCACCGACGACCGGGTGGCCGCACTAACAACGTTGTCCTTCGACATCGCTGGATTGGAGCTCTGGCTTCCACTGCTCGTGGGTGCCCAAATGGTGATCCTCGACCGGCAGACCGCCTCCGACGGGGCGCTGCTCGCCGAGCGGCTCGATGCGTACGAGGTCAGCGTGCTGCAGGCCACCCCGATGACCTGGCGACTGCTGCTCTCCGCCGGGTGGACCGGGCGGCCGACGATGCGAGCCTGGTGTGGCGGCGAGGCATTGCCCGTTGACCTCGCCGTTGCCCTCGGCACGCGGGTCGCCGAGCTCTGGAATCTGTACGGACCCACCGAGGCCACGATCTGGACCAGCATCCAGCGCGTCGAGGGTGAAATCGGTCGAGCGACGATTCCGATCGGCAGGCCGATCCACAACACCAGTGCCTGGCCGCTCGACGAGCATCTGCGCCCGGTTCCCTGGGGCGCGGTCGGAGAACTCTGCCTGGGCGGCGCCGGAGTGGCGCGCGGCTACCGCGGGTCAGCCGAGTTGACCGCCGACCGGTTCGTCCCCGATCCGTACGGTCCTCCGGGCAGTCGGCTCTACCGGACCGGGGACCGAGCCCGGTTTCGCGACGACGCAACCCTGGAGTTCCTGGGCCGCAACGACGACCAGGTCAAGGTGCGCGGCTTCCGGATCGAACTGGGTGAGGTCGAGACGGTGCTGCGCGCCCTGCCCGGGATCGCCGCCGCGGCAGCGGCCGTGTGGGGGACCGACCCTGCCGACCAGCGCCTGGTCGCCTACGTCGTACCCATCGAGGATCAAGCGGTCGACCCCGACGCGTTGCGGACCGCGGCGGCGGAGTTCTTGCCTGATCACATGGTGCCGAGTCAGATCGAGGTGCTGGCCTCGCTGCCGCTGACCGCGAACCGCAAGCTGGACCGCAAGGCGCTCCCCGCGCCGAATCGGGGCGGCAACCCGAGCGGGCGGCCGCTTTCCGGACCGTTCGAGGAGATCGTCGCCGACGTCTGGTGCGAGGTCCTGGGTGTGGAGCAGGTCTCGGCAGAGTCGAACTTCTTCTCCCTCGGCGGGCACTCGCTGCTGGCCACGCGCGTGGTCAGCCGGCTCGGGCAGCGATTCGAGCTGCCGATCGCCGTACGCCTGGTCTTCGAGGCGCCGACGGTGGCCGGCCAGGCCCGCCGGATCGAGGCGGACCTGCTCAGCTCTCTGGAGGACGAGGCGTGACCACGCTGGAGGGACTGTCCGCCGGGCAGCGCGCGCTGCTGGAGCGCCGCCTCGCCAAGGCCCGGGTCAGCACGACCGGCGTCGAGGTGATCCCGCGGCTGCCCGACACCGTGACACCGCCGATGTCCTTCGCCCAACAGCGGCTGTGGTTCCTGCACCAGTACGACCCCGACGACCCGAGCTACAACATCCCGGTCGCATTCTGGCTGCACGGCGAGGTGGACCTGGACGCACTGTCGGCGGCGCTCGGCGATCTGGCCGCCGCCCACGACGTACTGCACACCCGTTACCCGTCCGAGAACGGCGAGCCGAGGCCGGTGCGCTCACCCGAGCAGTCTCCGACGTTTCGACAGGTCGACGTACCAGCGGGCACGAACGTGGAAACGCTTGCCGCCGAACATGTTCGACGGCCCTTCGACCTGACCGGGGAACTACCCATCCGGGCAGCTGTCTACCGACGGAGCGCCACCGACTGCCTCTTCGTGTTGGAGTTGCACCACATCGCGGCTGACGGCTGGTCGCTGAGCGTGCTGCTCGACGAACTCGGCAAGCGGTACGACGCACGCCGAGCCGGCTGCGCCCCGCCGGTCGTAGAGCCCGCCCTGCGCTACGGCGACGTGGCGGCCTGGCAGGCGCAGCGCCTCAGCGGCCCGCGCCTGGATCGGGAGCTGCGTTGGTGGAAGGACAAGCTCGCCGACCTGCCACCCGCGCTTGCGCTGCCCACCGACCGGCCACGACCGTCGGTCGCCACCACGAAGGGCGCCAGATTCGACCACGTGCTGCCCACTGAACTCGCCGACCGGGTACGGACCGGAGCAGGACAGGACGGTTGTACGCCGTTCATGGTCTGCCTGGCCGGGCTCGGGATCGCCCTCGGCCGGATCTGCGGCACCGAGGACCTGCCCGTCGGGGTTCCGGTCGCCGGCCGGTTGACCCCGGAGCTGGAGCGGGTAGTCGGCTGCTTCGTCAACACCCTGGCCGTACGGCTGGACCTCTCGGGTGACCCGACCGGAGCCAACCTGCTCGCGCGCGTCCGGGCGCTGACGCTGGACGCCTACGACCACCAGGAACTTCCGTTCGAGAAGCTGGTCGAACACCTTGCCCCGCAACGCGACCTGTCCACCAGCGCGGTGTTCCAGGTGATGCTGAACGTGCACAACCAGCCGCTGCTCGACCTGCGGATGACCGGGATCCGCACCAGCTGGCTGGACATCGGTACGGCCACGACGAAGTTCGACCTGAACCTCGCCGTCGTGGACACCGGCGGCGCGATGACCGTGACGTTAACGTACAACTCCGACCTGTTCGATCCGGCAACCGTGCGACGGCTGGCCGGCGTCTTCGAGCGGGGCCTGACCGGCCTGTGCAACGACCCGGAGACGCACGTCTGCGCCCTCCCGCTGGTCAGCGACCGCGAGCGGGAGGAGCTGACGATCGGGCGCAACGACACCGGCGCCGACTACCCGCGGGGCGGCACGGTGCACGCGCTGATCGAGGAGCAGGTCGACCGGGTGCCGCAGGCGATCGCGGTGAGCTCCGGCGGGCAGAACTGCTCGTACGCCGACCTCAACGCTCGCGCCAACCGGCTGGCTTGGCGGCTGATCGAGGCGGGCATCGGTCCGGACAACATCGTCGCGCTCTTCCTCGAGCCGTCGGTGGACTGGGCGGTGGCGATGCTGGGCACGCTCAAGGCCGGAGCGGCCTACCTGCCCATCGACGCGCGCTACCCGGCCTCGCGGGTGGACGCCATGCTGGTCGATGCCGGTGCCGCCCTGGTGCTCACCTCGACCGAGTTCGGGTACGCCGGCAATGTGCCCGGGCTGTCGATCGACACCCTGAACCTGGCCCACGACCACCCTGAGCATCCTGACCGCAATCCCGGGGTCGCGCTGCCGGCAAATGCCCTGATGTATCTGCTGTTCACCTCGGGCTCGACCGGTCGCCCCAAGGCCGTGGCCGTCCAGCACGACAATCTGCTCAACTACCTGTACGGGGTACGTGAGCGGGCCGGCCTGGAGCCGGGCTGGTCCTATGCCCAGGTGTCCACGCTTGCCGCAGACCTAGGGAACACCAACGTCTTTGGCGCTCTGACCAGCGGCGGCCGGCTGCACCTGCTCAGCTACGAGCAGGCCACCGATCCCGACGTGCTGGCCGACTACTTCAGCCGGCACCGGATCGACGTGATGAAGCTGGTCCCGAGCCACTGCGAGGTCCTCCTTGGCGCCGCGGACCCCCGCGCGGTAGTACCGCAGCGCCGGCTCATCCTCGCCGGCGAGCCGTGCCGCCGAGAGTTGGTGCGCCGAGCGCTGCAGCTGCGCCCGGAGACCGTGGTGCACAACCACTACGGCCCGACTGAGACCACCGTCTCCATGCTCGGCTGCGACGCCGGGCGCGAGCCGACGGACGCTACTGCGATTCCGCTTGGCCGACCGTTCGGCAACACGCGCTGCTACGTCCTCGACGCCGCGCTGCAGCCGATGCCCAACGGGATGCCCGGTGAGCTCTACATCGGCGGCAACGGCGTCGCCCGCGGCTATCACGACCGCCCAGGTCTGACCGCCGAGCGCTTTCTCCCTGATCCGTTCGCCGCCGAGCCGGGTGCTCGGATGTACCGGACCGGGGACCGGGTCCGCTGGCGGGCGGACGGCATGCTGGAGTTCCTCGGCCGGGTCGACGCGCAACTGAAGATCCGCGGCTATCGGGTCGAGCCCGGCGAGATCGAAGCCGTGCTGGCCGGCCAGCCGGAGGTCGCCCGGGCGGCCGTACGAGCGTGGGGCGAAGGCCTGGACGTACGGCTCGCGGCGTACCTCGTCCTGCATCCCGGTCACCCGCCGGAGACGGTCACGTCCATCCGGGACCGGCTGCGCACGGTCCTGCCCGATCACCTGGTGCCTTCGGCGTTCGTGGCGCTGGAGGCTCTGCCGCTGACCGGCAACGGCAAGGTGGACCGGCACGCATTGCCGCCACCGACCGCCGACGCCGGCAACCGCGAGTACGCCGAGCCGCGGTCTGAGCTCGAGGTCGAACTGGCCGCGATCTTCGCCGAGGTGCTCGAGGTCGACCGGGTCGGCCTGGATGACAACTTCTTCGACCTCGGCGGGGAGTCGTTCAAGGCGGTGCGCGCCGTACGCCGGATCAGCCAGCCGGTCCGCGTTGTGGAGATGTTCACCCGGCCGACCGTGCGGGAGCTGGCGGCCCATCTGCAGGCGCCGGAGGACGACGAGGACGACGCCGACCGGCTGCTGCACCGGCTCACCCCGGCGCGGACCGCGGTCGACGTCTCCTTGGTCTGCATCCCGTACGGCGGCGGCAGCGCGATCAGCTACCAGCACCTGGCCGACGCGCTGCCTGCCGATGCCGCACTGTGGGCCGCGCAACTACCCGGGCACGACCCGAGCCGGCCGGACGAGGCGCCGGTGCCGTTGCGTGCGGTGGCGCAGCGTTGCGCCGACGAGGTGCTGCGCGAGATCCCGGGTGAGGTGGTCGTGTACGGCCACTGCCTGGGCGGGGCGCTGGCGGTGGAAGTGGCCCGGCTGTTGGAGGCGGCCGGTCGGGCCGTACGCGGGGTGGTCCTGGCCGGCACCTTCCCCGCTGCCCGGCTGCCCGGGCGGCTGTTCGGCGCGCTGCACCGGCTCTTCCCGGCTGACCGGTGGACCTCGACCCGCGCGTACCGGGACTTCCTGCGCTCGCTCGGCGGAGTCGAGGATGGCGCCCCCGAGGCGGAGCAGGAGTTGCTGATCGCGGCGCTGCGGCACGACCTGCGCGAGGCCGAGGAGTACTACACGCAGGCCTGGGAGGACACCGAACCCGGTGGCCTGGCAGCTCCGATCCTGTGCGTCGTCGGGGAGAAGGACCGGGCGACCGAGCTCTACGACGAGCGGTTCCGGGAGTGGGAGCACTTCAGCCCGCGGGTCCAGCTGGCCGTGCTGCCCCGTGCCGGGCACTACTTCCTCAAGCACCAGGCCGCTGCGCTTGCCGGGACGCTGCGCCACGTACTCGGCGGCTGGCGCGGCGACGCGACCGTTCCTGAGCTGCCGGTCGGGGTTCGTACTTGTACGGCTGCTCCTGTGCCCGAGGAGGCTTCGCGGGCCACTTCCGCGTCTGCCGCGACCTCGACCTCGACCTCGACCCGGCCTAGCTTGCGGGCCTTCGGCGTTCTCGCCGCCGGTCAGTTCGTGTCGCTGGTCGGTACGTCGCTGTCCGCTTTCGCCCTCGGTGTGTACGTGTTCCAGCAGACCGGTCGGGTCTCGGCGTTCGCGCTGACGCTGCTGACCGCGACCGCACCGGCGATCCTGGCCGCACCCCTGGCCGGGGCGGTGGCCGACCGGTTCAACCGGCGCCTGGTGATGATGGCGGCCGACACCGCAGCGTTCGCCGCGATGGCCGTACTCGCCCTGCTGTTCTTCACCGATCGGTTGGAGCTGTGGCACGTCTACGCGGTGACCGCGTCCGGCTCGCTCGCGAATGCCTTCCAGCGGCCGGCATACTTCGCCGCGATCGCGCAACTGGTGCCCAAGCGCTATCTGGGCCACGTCAACGGGGTCGCCCAACTCGGGCTCGGCGCCGGGGAGTTGATCGCTCCACTGATCGGCGGGGCGCTGGTCACGCTGATCGGCCTCGGCGGGATCCTGGCGATTGACGCGGTGTCCTTCGCCGTCGGGATCACCGCGCTGCTGGCCATCCGGATTCCGGACCTCGCCTTCCGCCGGCGCGAGGAACCCCTCGGCCGGGAGATCGTCGCCGGTTGGCGCTACATTCTGCGTCGCCCCGGACTGGTCGCCATGGTCGTTTTCTTCGTGGTCTTCAACTTCCTGTTCAGCCTGCCGCAGGCCCTGATCACGCCGTTGGTGCTCAGCACCGCCGGTCCGGCGACCCTGGGGCTGGTGGCCGCATCCGCGGGCGTCGGCATCCTGGCCGGGAATCTGGTGATGAGCATCTGGGGCGGCACCGAGCGCCGCGCCACCGGGATGGTCGGAGCGACGGTGCTCACCGGCGTGGCCAGCGCGGTCGCCGGGCTGGGCCGCTCGCCCTGGCTGCTGGCGGTCGGAATGTTCGGGCTGTTCTGCTCACTGATGATCATCAATGCCCACTGGCTCGCGCTCATCCAGACGAAGGTCGGCCTGGAGTTGCAGGGCCGGGTGCTGGCGACCAACCAGATGCTGGCCACCGCATCGCTGCCCCTGGGTTTCCTGGTTGCCGGGCCGCTGGTCTCACTGGCCTCCGGTGGTGGGGTCGATTCGACAACCGCCATCCAGTTCGTGCTGCTCGGCACCGGAGTGGCCCTGGCCGGGTGGGGTATCGCCGGCCTGCGGTACCGGCCGCTGCGGTATCTCGAGGACAAGCTCCCCGACGCGGTCCCGGACGCCGAGGTCGGCAGCCGCGACGAGGAGCAGGCAGCAGCCGACCGGTTGTTGGCCGCGACCCGCTGACCAGCGGTACATCCAAGTCCGACCCACGACCGATATGCGCATAACGGCGACATTCAAGTCCGACCCGCGGCGGCGGCGGGGCTGACCCGGGCACGCCTCGCAGACACGCCAACCGGGGCAAGCCGACGGCGGCGGCAGTGCGCTGACCGGGGCGCTCGCAGAGAGGCGCTACACCGAGGGCCGATGGGCGGCCGGCGCTAGCGGCGGATCAGGGACCATGGCGGCATGGGCATCGAGGCGGAACCGCGACCTGAAGGGGAGCAGCCACTGAGCGAGTCGCCCGTCGAGCCGGCCGGGACGCTGCCGCCGACCGCCCGACCTACCGAGCGGGTTACCGAGCCGGCCAAGCGGCGGCGGATCGGGGTCGAGATCTGGCTGGTGCTCGGGCTTTCGCTGGGGCAATCGGCGGTCTACTCGGTCGTCAGTCTGATCGACAAGTTCACTCGCGGGCCGATCAGCGAACAGACCTCCACCCTGATCTCACCGCAGAGCCCGCGGCCCTACCTCGACCTGACCTATCAGCTCCTCGGCATCGGCTTCGCGCTCGTACCCGTCGCACTCGCGCTCTTCTTCCTGACCAGCTCCGGCC
>JACCUM010000066.1 GCA_013811805.1 Geodermatophilaceae bacterium
CGTGGATGTCAGTTAGCTGGACGTGCCGCCGACTCCGGAAGAGGTCTACGAGCAGTTCATCGTCCAGCCGATTCCTGGGTTGGGCTTCGATGTACAGCCGCCGGACCTGGGTCTGGTGAATCTGCCGAAGATCTTCTACACCTGGCAGGCGACCTACACCATGGACGGCGGACCCTCCACGCCGTGCCAGGAACCGTCACCACAACCGGCCCTGGTCAAAGACGACAGCTTCAGGGCCGACCGCCTGTCGTCTCTGACCGGTTACGACCTCATCAGCGACGCGCTTGCTGCTGCGTAGGAGAGCATGAGCACGTGAGTCATCGGACGTCTTGTGCTCATTCGACGCGCTAGCCGACGGCAGTGAACAAAGAGCTGCTGCTGGCTCTGCTCGTCGGGTCCGCCTCGTCGTTCCTCTTGGCGGGGGTTTCAGCTATCGCCGGGTTCGGCGGCGGCGTCCTGTTGCTGCCGGTGTTCACCGCCTTGTTCGGGTTGCAGGTCGCCGTGCCCGTGCTCACGCTGACCCAGCTGGCCAGCAACAGCAGTCGAGTCTGGCTCAACCGTACCGAGCTCGAGGCAGGAATAATCCGCCGGTTCGCCGGTGGAGCGATCCCCTTTGCCGTGGCCGGCGGGCTGCTGCTGGCCAGCGCACCGTTGAGCCCGCTCAAGCGCCTCCTCGGGGTTCTTCTGTTGGTCGTCGTCGCATGGCGGAGGATCAACCCGCGGCCCCGACGGCCCGCGGCCTCGACTTTCGTGACGGTCGGCGCTCTTTCGGGTTTCGGCTCTGCCCTGCTCGGGTCAGTCGGCCCGTTGACCGCTCCATTCTTCCTGTCCTTCGGGCTGGTCCGTGGCGCCTACATCGGCACCGAAGCGGCCTGCGCCCTCACCATGCACCTGACCAAGACCGCCACCTACGGCGCCGGCGACCTGCTCTCCGGTCGGGTACTGCTGCTTGGACTATTGCTCACTCCCCCCACCTTGGCCGGAGCATGGGTTGGAAAGCGCCTGACCGACCGGCTCAGTGAACAGCTCTTCGTTCGGCTGGTCGAAGCCGGCCTCGTAGTCGCCGCCGTGCTGTTCCTGATCGGCTTCTAACCGGCCCACAGCATCCCAACGGCGATTCCGGCGGAGATCGCGGCCAGGCCGGCGACCAGGCTGAGCGCCACGTTGGCCACCGCCGCGAGGTAGGCCCGATTCTCGACCAGCCGCACCGTCTCCCAGGTGAAGGTCGAGAACGTTGTGTACGAGCCCAGGAACCCGGTGCCGACCGCTGCCAACACGCGTTGATCCAGACCCCACCGGGCAGCACCGCCGAACAGCAGACCGAGCAGCAGAGAACCGCTGATGTTGACCGCCGAGGTTCCCCAGGGCAGCACCCGTTGATGACGCTGCTGGATGAAACGGTGGAGCAGATATCGGGCCGGTGCACCTAACCCAGAGCCCAGGGCGACCAACAACAGCACGGTCATCCGCGGTCGCCGCGCGTCGAGTGGCGCGGCAACAGTGCCCGTCCCAGCATCAGCCCAAGAGCGGTGACGGCGAGCCCGGCAACGAGGCTGACACCGAGATAGGTGGCGGCGAGCCCGATCCGATCGGCATCAGCCAGTTCGTAGACCTGCAGCATCCAGGTGCTGAAGGTGGTGAAGGAGCCAAGGAATCCGATGGCCACGAAGGGACGCAGGTAGCGGCGCTCCGGCCACAGCTCGAGGCTCAACACGAGCACAAGGCCCAGTACGAAAGCGCCGACGACGTTGACCGCGAATGTGCCCCACGGGAATCCGTCCGCCTGTACGGGCACGATCTGCTCTACGCCGTACCGAGCCGTTCCGCCCAGCACCCCGCCCGCAGAGACGGCGGCGAGGACCTTCCAGTCACCGGCACCTGGCCTCAGAACCACGAGCGGAACATCATCCGGGCCCGCCACTCCACCTCCGGCAGCGGACTGCCGACCAGGATCGGGTGCAGCCAGATGAAGTTCAGGATGACCAGGCCGACGTACATGCTGACGGCGAGCAGCCCGATCCGGCGGCGCAGAGCCGAATCACCCTGGCGGCCAAGTACGGAGCCGAGGGTGAGAGTCACGGCGAGGATGAAGAACGGTACGGCGGGTGCCATGTAGAACAGGAACATCGTGCGCTCGAGGTTGATGAACCAGGAGAGCCAACCGGCGGCGATCCCGGCCAGCACGACGCCGGCTCGCCAGTCCAATCGGGACACCAACAGCCACGTCAGCCAGATCACGGCGGGGACAAAGGCGAACCACAGCACCGGCGTACCCACGAGCAGCTCGTACCGGACGATCTGCCCGCCGGCCTCGTCGGTGATGCCCTGCGGGTTCCACAGCAGAATCGGCCGACCCGTCACCAGCCAACTCCAGGGGTTGGACTCCCACGGGTGATTGGAACTCAGGCCGTTGTGGAAGGTCAGCCACTGGGCATGTTGATGCCAGAGCGACCGCAGACTGTCCGGGACGAAACCAAAGGCGGTGTCTGGGTTCTGCGCCGCCCAGTGTCGACCCTGCGAACTCTCACTGGCGAACCAGCCGGCGAAGGAGGCCAGGTAGGTCACGATCGGCAGCGCCGCGAGAGCGCCGAGCGCACCCGGCAGGACCCGCCGTACACCGACGCGGGTGGGACGGCGAACGCCCGCGGAGCGCAGAGCGCCGCGGTCCCACAGCACCGAGAGGATGGCGAACGCGGCGAGGAACCAGATCCCGCTCCACTTCACCGCGCAGGCCGCACCCAGCAGGATTCCGGCGGTCATCCGCCAGCTGCGCAGCCCCAACCGCGGTGACTCTGGCAGCGGTCCGGCCTCGAGCATGACGGCCAACCGGGTACGTACCTGGTCGCGGTCTATCAGCAGCGCGGCCAGGCCGGCCAGCACGAACATCGGTAGGAAGATGTCGAGCAGGCCGGTACGCCCGAGCACGAAGGAGAAGGCGTCGGTGGCCAGCAGCAGTCCGGCGATCGCGCCCAGGTAGGTGGAGCCGGTCATCCGGCGGGCGATCCAGAACAACAGCAGCACGCAGATCGTCCCGGCGATGGCCGACGGCACCCGCCAGCCCAACGGCGTGTTCCCGAAGACGATCTCGCCCAGAGCGATCAGCCACTTGCCCAGCGGTGGATGCACGATGTAGTCGTAACCGCGGTTGTACTCCGAGCCGAACTCCAGCATGTCCCGGGCATGCACCGGGTAGTAGGCCTCGTCGAAGATCAGGTCCGGCGGGTAGGACAGCCGCCACAGCCGCATCCAGAGCGCTACTCCGCCGAGCACGGCGGCCACGATCAGCGCCCGAGCACGGTCGGTGGGCAGCGCAGGGCGCAGGCGGGCCGCGATCCCCGTGCGAGTCGGGGGGGTGGTGGTGAAGGATGGCGGCTCCGACGGCCCTGGGATCTGGACCGCCGAGCGTTCCGGAGCCAGCACCGCCATAGCAGCGATCGTAGGCTGACCTGGTGTCCGCAGCCGATCACGTACCCGACGGCGAGCACACCGACCGGCAGCTGTCCGGCCGCCTGATCGTGGCCGGGGCACCGTTGGGCCAGGCCGGGGACGTGAGCCCTCGGCTCAAAGCGGCGCTCGGCGCTGCGGACGTGATAGCGGCCGAGGACACCCGCCGGTTGCGACGCTTGGCCGCCGACCTCGGCGTCACCGTGTCCGGGCGGATCGTGTCGTACTACGACGCCGTCGAGACCGCCCGGGTTCCCGGACTGTTGGCCGCCCTGGGTGCGGGATCCGATGTCGTACTGATCAGTGACGGGGGGATGCCGGCTGTCTCAGATCCCGGCTACCGGTTGGTACGGGCCGCCGCCGAGGCCGGGTACGTCGTGACCAGCCTGCCCGGTCCGTCGGCGGTCACCACCGCGCTCGCGGTCAGCGGCCTGCCTTCGGACCGGTTCTGTTTCGAGGGTTTCCTGCCGCGTGCAACGCAAGCCCGCACCCGACGCTTGGTCGAGCTACGCGAAGAGCCGCGCACGATGGTCTTCTTCGAGGCGCCGCACCGGATCTCGGCCACGTTGGAGGCGATGAGCGAAGAGCTGGGTTCCGACCGGCCCGCGGTCGCCTGCCGTGAGCTGACCAAGACCTATGAGGAAATAGCGCGGGGCAGCCTCGCCGAGCTCCGGGTTTGGGCCGCCGCCGGCGTACGGGGGGAGCTGACTCTCGTCGTCGCCGGCTGGGAGGCCCAGCGGCCGGCCGGCGGCCGCAATGATTTCGTCGGCGAGGTGTTGGCCCGCGAAGGAGCCGGAACGTCGCGCAAGGAGGCGATTGCCGAGTCTGCCAAGCACTTCGGCGTACCCAAACGACAGGTGTACGACGCGGTCGTCGCCGCCCGACCACCGAAACCGAGTTGATCATCGAAACTGAACCGGGTTATCGATCCTCATCGCCCCATAACCCCCGCACTTCCGATGATCAACTCCCCTGAGCTACTGGAGGTAGCCCTCGACCTCGCCCGCCGAACGTTCCCGCGCATCATCTGGGTCCGCGCCCGCTTCACGTAGGGCCTGCCGTTGGCGCAGCAGATCCCAGGACTGGTCACGAGCGATCTCGATTTCGCGAAGCCGCGCATGCTCCTCGTCCGGCGTGATCTCTCCGCGACCCAGGCGCTCCCTGAGTTCATGCTCCTTGTCCACGAGCTCCTGTAGGCGCTCGTGAATCTGTTTGTCCTGCACACTCTTCTCCTTCCGAACATCGAGTCCTCGAGTGGACTCGATCGGTGTCA
>JACCUM010000088.1 GCA_013811805.1 Geodermatophilaceae bacterium
CCCGACGGACCGGAACCCATCTTCCAGCTCGGCCGCGACCTTCCGGGATTGGCTGAAGACTGGTAGAACGCCGTGGACGTTGCAGGGACATCGCCACGAGCCCCAGATTCGGTTGACTGATCATGAACGGGACGTCTCGATGGACTCAAGGACCCCTTCTGCCAATAGGTTCGGCACAAGGGGTCCTTGAGTCAGTGCGAACGGGGGCTCGGTGGGAGGTCCAGGGCCGGGTTGCGGTCGAAGAAGCCGACCGGTTTGAGCTGGAAGGACACGATGTCGGCGGGCATCACCGGCCAGTCCTCGGGGCGGGTGATGTGGTGCAGGCCGAAGACGTACCAGAGCACCACGTCGGTGTCCTCGATCGACCGATCCGCCTCGATCCAGGCCGGCAGCCCCTGATCGCCGGAGCTCTGGATACAGAACTCCCCCGCCGGCCAGCGCTCCTCCTCGTCGAAGGCCGTCACCCACAGGGTGTGCGCGATGACGCCGGCCCGCTCGAGCATCGGCGAGGACGGGTCGAACATCGCCGGGAAGGCGCCGCCTGGGACCAGCTTGTATCCGGGGTGGCCGCCGAGCCGGGTCGACCGGCTGCGGTTGACCACCTTCCAAGACCGCTGGCTGGCCCAGTCGTAGTCCTGTTTGCCCTCGGATTCGGTACGCAGCGGAGTCCGCTTCTCGACCAGCGCCAGCCCGTACGGGTTGTCCGCCGAGATCGGCAGCGCCTCGGCGTGGCACTCGAGCACCGTGTTGTCCGGACCGTCAACCTCCATGTCGAGCCGGGCGACGATGAAGTGTTGGTGGAACGGTGCGTACGTCCGCTCGTCCACCAACGCCCCCGTCGGCGGGGCCGCCTGCTCCGACCCGATGGCAGTGGTCACCATGATCCCGGTGGCGCGGACCTCGCACTCGATCGTGGCGTCCTGATAGAAGCGCCAGTAGACGAGGTACTCGTAGTTGGCCACCGTCGCATGGAAGGAGACGACAAGCCGCCGCGACCGCCGAACCTCCGCGCCGGCCCGCTCGTCGACGTGCTTCCACAGGACCGCGTCGTCCTCCTCGTGGATACAGATCGCGTTCGGGATCTCGTACGGTTCGCCGCGGCTGTCGTGCAGCACCGCGTCCAGGTAGGTGATCTCGCCGAGGCAGTCGCAGCCCAGTTCCAGCGACTGGGTCATGAAGCCCAAGCCCCACTCGCCGATGTCGAAGGCCGTCCGCCGGTAATGGTCCTCGCTGGGATCGCGGTACGGGACGATCATCTCGGCGAAGGAAATCCGGTGTGCCACGGGGCGTTCCACGCCATCGTCGTCGTAGGTGACCCGGTGGATCACGAGACCCTCGCGGTAGTTGAAGCCGAGCCGCATGGACCATTTCTGCCAGCGGACCTCGTTCCCGTCGACGCTCAACGAGGCACCCTCGGGCTGATGCACGATCAGCGGCTTGATGTCGGTGCGCTGCACCAGACCCGGGACGAGGGACGGGACGTACTCGCCCATCACCTCGGGTCGGTCGATCGAGAAGGAGTCCTCGATCCGGAGCACTTCCATCGTGTTCATGTCCAGGATGATGTGCAGGCCGTTGACCGGATGGGCGTACGGGTTGCCGGTCTCGTTGCCCCGCAGCCACGTGTCGGTCCAGCCCAACCGCCGTCCCGGGTACTCCTCCGGGATCATGGAGTGCGCATAGGTCCAGGTGTCGATCAACACATTGTCGAGGTCGGTGATCCCGCGTTTGGCCAGCGCCGCAACGACGCCTGCGTCTTGCAACAGGGCGTGGCCCGCCTCGTGCCATTCGTCGATGGTCATGTTCGGCTGCTCGCCCGGCATGTCGTCCCAGGACAGGACCGTGTCCTCGGTGAGCGAAACCAGCGCCTTGTAGGTCACCTGCTCCACCCGACTCCAGCAGACCGCTCTGGCCTCGCGGGGCGGCGCAGATGCGGCCGACGTGGCTGGCCCCGAAGGATCGGCCGGCTCCGCTGAGTCGAACTCCCGTACGGCGTCCTTGCTCGGCTCCTTGACTTCGATCGAGGCGAAGCGCCACGCCTCGTCCACGCCGCGGTCGCGGCGCAGCATCGCCACGGCCTGCCGGATCTCGCCGGCGGACAGCGGGTCGAGCGGGTGCGCGGTCATGCTCTGCGTCCTTCCAGGAGTGGTTCGCCCGGATTCCAAGCGGTCCCGTCTCGCACATCCCGCTGCTTACGGGCCAATGCCGAGAGTGCTTCCAGCACAACCCGATTAGCCAACGCGGCGGTGATGTCGGCATGGTCGTACGGCGGGCTCACCTCCACCACATCGATGCCCACGATCGGCAGTTCCAGGCAGAGTCTTCGTACGGCGTTCAATAGTTCACGCGCCGTCAAGCCGCCCGGCTCGGGGGTTCCGGTGCCAGGGGCATGGGCCGGATCGCAGACATCGATGTCGACGGAGAGGAAGACGCCGGTGCATCCGTCCACGGCAATCGCGGAGGCCTCGGTCAGGCACTCGTTCAATCCGCGGTGCACGATCTCGGTCATCTCGTACGACCGCAGGCCCTGCTCGGCCATCCAGTCCAGGGTCTCCGGAGGCGGCCAGTAGCCACGCAGGCCGATCTGCAGGAACCGGTTGCCGGCTAGCGCACCGGACTCGATCAGTCGGCGCATCGGCTGTCCGTGGCCCCATAGCGAGCCGAACGCGATGTCGCCGGTGTCGGCGTGCGCGTCGAAGTGGATCATCGAGACGTTGCCGAACCCGAGGACATTGGCGACCCCCTTGGCATCCGCATAGGCGATCGAGTGGTCACCGCCCAGGACGATCGGGATGGCGCCGGCCCGGACAATGCGCTCCACCGCTGCCTCGAGGACGCCCAGGGACGTGACGATGTCGCCCGGCGGCATCTCCACGTCGCCGGCATCGACGACCCGAAGATCGCGCAACCCATCGGTGCCCAGCGCCAAGCTGGGCCGCGATCCGTCGTGCGGCAGGTAGTCGGTGCCGCGGATCGCCATCGGCCCGAATCGGGTGCCCGGCCGGTGTGACGTACCGCCGTCGAACGGGGCGCCGAGGACCACCACGTCCATGCCGCTGTCCGGGGTCAGCTCGTCGAGATCACACCGATCGACGCCGAGGAAAGTGAAGTCCGGCCCGAACTGCGTCCCATACCGCGCCATGGACACATCCTCTCGTGTGGGTGACTGTCGGTGGGCCGAGCGTGGGGAGGATCGGACTGCGTACTCCCGGTCGGATCCTCCCCGCCGACGGCTCATGCGATGGGCCGGAGAAGGGCGGAAACCGTGCTGTCGGTCAGCCACTGCTGATAGCGATCGGGGCTCCAGCTGCGTTCGTCAACGAACAACTGGTACGTGGCGGGGGCTGACAGCGTGTAGAGGACGTCGGCTGCTTCGGTGATTCCGAGTTCGCTCTTGAGTGCCTGCTGGCGGTCAAGGGCGGCAACCACCTCGGCACAGTCAACAAGCCGGCGGCGACGGCCACGGTCGCGCAGCACCGCAAGATCCTCATCGGCGGCCGCAGCAGCATCGGCAACGGCCAACAGGCCTGCGGTGCGTTGCAGGACGGCGGTGGATGTCGCGGCGAACGCGGCCAGCGTCTCCGCACCACCTGCATCGAGCATCGCCATCCAGTGCGGCCGTTTCCCCAAGGGCAGGGGCTCGTCGTCCCCAGCGATCGCAATCTGGATCACCTCGGAGAACAAGTCCGCCTTCCCACCAAAGGTCATGTGGATGTACCGGGCGGACACCTGAGCGTTAGCGGCCACCAGATCCATGGTGGTTCCGCCGTAGCCACGCTCGAGGAAAAGTGACATAGCTGCCTGCCTGATCTGCCGCCGGGTCGCCAGTCGTGCGCGTACCCGCTGCGGCGCGACGTAGCCGCGTCGAGCCCCCTTTACCACCACCCCTCCTCAAGCGGTCCGGATCGTCTATTGACTTCCGCCTCTCTGAAGTCAATTCTAGCCACCATGCACCGGGAGTTGCCATGAACGGCACGCGGGCGGTCGGAACTGTCGAGCCGGTGGTGATCGATATGCACCTCCCGGCGGGCACTGCCGGACCAAACGCACTCAGCTTCGATGTTCGCTTCCTGGCAGTGCGGCGGCGATCAGCACCGCACTGACCGCGGTCGGCGCCGCCTGGGAGGACGTCAGCGACGTGGTCTTGACCCACGCCCACTACGACTACGTAGGAGGCCTGCCTGGGTCGCTCGACTCTCCCCGGGCGCAGCAATCTGGATCGGCGGCGCAGACCTGCCGGACGTTTCGTCGCTGGCCGGACTCCGGCTGCGACCTGTCGAAGACCAGGACCGCATCCGCCAGTTTCAGATCCTGCACACCCCTGGCCATACCCCAGGACATCTCAGCTTGTTACAGGAGGACAGCTCGGTGTTGTTGCTGGGCGACCTTGCCGCAATGATGAAACGGCCAACTCGTACAGGCGCCAGCAGTGTTCACCGCTGATCCGGCCCTCTGCGACGATCTCTACGCCGGGCAGCAGACCTCGATCCTCGACGCATATTGCCCTCCCACGGACCAGAATTACCGACTCCGCCCGCCCGCGTATTGATCGATCTTCTCGACCCCTTCCGACCACCGCCCAGGACTGAGTGCGCCGGCTATCGCTTGGCACGGGCGAATTGGGGTCAGATCTCGGGATGGCGTGCTGGGACACAGAGCACGGGTCGGGAGGCCAGGTGCAACAGCTTGTGCGGCGTGGACCCCAGCATCGCGCCGCGCAACGGGCTCTCCCCGTACGTCCCGACCACGATCACCTGGGCGTCGTGCTTGTCAGCCGCTGTGATCAACGCCTGGGCAGGTTTGTCGTCGATCAGTTCCACGACCGTGCGGACACCGGCTGCCTCGGCCTCGGCCACCGCGTGCCCAGTCGCCGTACGACCGATCTCAGTGAGCGCGTCCAGATGGGTACGGAACTCCTCGCCCACATTGCCCGGAGGAGCCACGCCGTTCACCAGCACCAGAACCTCGTCGAAGCGCCTGGCCAACTCGATAGCGGTCGTCAGCGCTTGCCGGGCACCGGGTGACTCGTCGTACCCCAGAACGATGCTCATAACTCCTCCGCGGAGAAAAGTGCGTCGTCGACGCTCATGCCACACCACGGCCTTCGGAGTCCAGGGGATCCGGCGTCGCAGTCGCAACTCCGTGTACGAGATCGGGGTCGGCCACCCCCGGCCGCTCCTGCCAGAACTTCTTGTGCTGGGCCCGCCAGATCAGCATCAGCACGACTCCCACCAGGAAGACGCCGATCCCGATCACCAGCGGCGGCCCCAAGCCGAACCAGGCCTGGCCGCTGTAGGAGTTCTCCGGATCCGCGAGATCGAACACCGACTCGATCAGCAACCAGATCAACATCGCCGAGCCGATCAGCGGTCCGAGACCGATCAGCAGGAAGTTCTTCGCACTCTCGGTGAGGTGCCGCCGGTAGTAGACCGCGCAGGCGATCCCGGTCAGCGAGTAGTAGAACGCGATCAGCAGGGACAGGGCGGTCAGCGTGTCGAACAGCGCGTTCTCGCTGATCCTGCCGACCACGATGTACCAGATGATCGAGATTCCCGCGACCCACCACGTCGAGACGTCGGGCGTACGGAAGCGAGGGTGAATGTGTCCGAAGTGCCTGGGCAGTGCGGCCCGTCTGGCCATCGACAGGCCGGTACGCGAGGCGGGCAGGATCGTGGTCTGGGTGGAGGCGATCGCCGCGATCGAGACCGACACCAACAACACCCAGTCCCAGCCACCCATGACCTCGGTGGCCAGCAGCCCGAAGATGTACTCCTCTTCCTCCTGGTTCTCGGTGAGGAAGTCCGTACCGGCGTACGCCACGACGGCGTAGGCAACAGCGACGTAGGTGACCAGCAGGACCACGGTCGATGCGATAGCGGCCCTGCCGGGGGTGGACCTCGAGTTGGTGGTCTCCTCGGACAGGTTGACCGCCGATTCCCAGCCCCAGTAGGCGAAGACACCCAACAGCAGTCCGCCAGTCAACGCCGCGCCGCCCTCGCCGAAGGGGTTGAGCCAGGAGAAGGACGGGTCGAGTGAGTCCAGGGAACTGTCTCCGCTGACCGCCCGGACCAGCGCGACCACGGCGAAGACGAGCAGGGACGAGACCTGGACGAGGATCAGAATGTTCTGCACCCGTGCCGACAGTTCGGTACCCAGCACGCAGATGGCAGTCATCAACAGCACCAGTGCGATGGTGAGGAGCGTGACGGCCCAGTAGTTCTCGGCCAACGTGTCCAGGCCGAGGGCCAGCAGGCCGAAGCGGACGCCCGTATCGGCCAGCGAGGCAACGATCAGCACGCCGGTCATGGCGATCGCCCAGCCGCCGAGCCAGCCCAGCCACGGGCCCATCGCCCGGGTGACCCAGGAGAACGTCGTACCGCAGTCGGTGTCGACCTTGTTGAGGTAGTAGAAGGCCGAGGCGATCAGCACCATCGGGACGAAGGACGCGAGCAGGACGCCGGGCGCGTAGATCCCCA
>JACCUM010000104.1 GCA_013811805.1 Geodermatophilaceae bacterium
CCATCAACCTGTGCTCCGAGTAGCCGATCCGTCCCGAAGAAGAACAAGGAGGTGAACCCCGTGAACGGGGCCACCACGACCGACACCGCCGTCTGGTCGATCACCCTGGATGTTGCCGACCTCGCCCTGGCCGACGACGAACTGCCATGTCGGGTCGAGAACCCCGACCTGTGGTTCGCCGAGACACCGGCCGAACTCGAGATTGCCAAGGACTTCTGCGCCACGTGCCCGGTTCGCCAGGCATGCCTGCGCGGAGCGATGGCTCGCTCCGAGCCATGGGGGGTGTGGGGCGGCGAGATCTTCGAACGAGGTGTCGTCATCGCCCGCAAGCGCCCACGAGGCCGTCCGCGCAAGGAGATTGCTGCATGAGCTCCCTGTCTGCCCCGAGCGCCACTCAGACCCGAGATCAGAAAGGAATCCTCGACATGAACTCCATCGCCAACGACGTGGCCCGAGCCCGCATCCGAGACCTGCGCGCCGACGCGCTGGCCGGATCACGCGCTCGCCGGCTGATCGCCGCCCAGCGCTGGCAGCGTCGCGCCGAGCGCGCCGCACGTCGCGCGCAGATGGCGCGCAACTCCATCTGGTGACCGGACAGCGTGAGCGTGAGTCAGTGCGCTCTCCGATCACCGAGTCCGAGCCCTCGCCCTACATCTCAACGAAGATGTACGGCGGGGGCTCGGTCATGTTCTAGCCCGACCCCGAGCTCGGCGCCAGCTGTCAGAGCCAGCCGGGTACGACGACGAGGGCCCAGACCAGAAGCGGCCCGACAGCGACCACGATGGCGCTGTAGCCGAGGATCTGCCGGTAGAAGGTCCCCTCGGAAATCGTGTCCGGACGGTTGGCGACCATCAGCGCACCGTTCGTCGAGAACGGGCTGACATCGACGATGTCGAGGAGACGGCCAACGCGGCCACCAGGGCAACCGCACTCACGTCGCCTGCCACGATGAGCGGGATTGCGATCGGGATGATGATCGGGAGCAGCGCTGTCGAGCAGGCGAGGGCCGAGACCACGCCACCGACGTAGCACAGGACCAACGCTCCGAGCGCCGCTGAGCCCAGGCCGGCCGCCCAGCCGCCGACGTAATCGGGTACGCCGGTGGCCTCCAGGATCGAGGCGAACGTATTGACACCGGCCACGAGTAAGACTGTGGCCCAGGCGATCTGAGAGACGGCCCCTTCTGCGCCGTGGGGGACAAGGCGGTCAGCACCACGGCCGCGGTGATTGCGGAGAAGCCGATGTTGCGGTCGAAGACAAGCGCCACCACGGCCACGATCAGGAACGCGACAAGGGTGACGACCTGATCGACAGAGACCTTTCCGGCCGTGGACGTCTCCGCGGTGGCGGTGATGATTGCGGATCGCGAGGATGGGTTCGCCCCGGTGCCGGACACCGGATCGCCTGAGGCGTGCGGTGTGTGAGGCTGGAGTCCGCGTCCAGCTCCACAGGAGGGGCGCCTGGATCCAGAGGGGTGTTAGCGCGTGGCTCGTTCAGAGGACATCAGCTTCGACCCGCCAATCTCCGGCGGGATCGTGGCCGGGCACGACGGCTCGGCGGCGGCCCACGAGGCCATGCGATGGGCGGTCCAGCAGGGCCGGCTAGGTGGGCAGGTCGTGCACGTGGTCCGCGCCTGGGTGCTGTCGGGAGTGATCCGGGACATGGGCGGCGGGCTGTCGGCAGGCGTCCCCAGCTTCGACGAGGCCGGGGCATGGGTCGAGGATCAGCTGCACCGGGCCCTGGCCACCTGCGAACCAGAAGGCGTGCAGGTGCACACCCACGTCATCCACGAGGCATCCACCGACGTGATCCTCACCGCCGCGGCCACCGCCGACCTGGTCGTCCTGGGCAACCGAGGGCGAGGTGGCTTCGCTGGCGCGATCATCGGCTCGGTCGCCGAGAACGTCGTACGGCATGCGCCGTGCACCGTAGTTGTTGTCCGCAAGAAGATCTGAGCGATCAGCCGCCGAAGCCGGGCATCCAACGCTCCAGGATCTGCCGGAAGTTGCCCTCGGCGCCGAGTTGGGACAAGACGCCGATCGAGCCGATCGTCACCCGATGGATCATCAGATAGGCGGGCGGAAGGTTGAGCTGACGGGCGAGCTTGTTGGCCTCTGATCGCGGGTCGGCGATCCTGGCCGCTTCCCGGCGCATCCAGTCGCGACTGAAGCGGAAGTGGTCGTCGGCGATCGGGGCCAGGATCGGCTGCAGGTAGTCCAGGGTGGCCTGGGCGTCCACGCTGATGTTCGGCCGGACGAACCCCTCCTTGCGCAACTCGGCGAGGACCGCGTCCGCCTGTCCGTCCAGGGCCAATCGGGCCATCCGCCCGATCGGTTCGGGGTGACCTTCGGGCAATCGCGCCACGGCACCGAAGTCGATGACCCCGAGCCGGCCGTCAGCCATGAGCCGGAAGTTGCCCGGGTGCGGATCGGAGTGCAGGAGCCGGGCCCGCTCCGGTCCGGAGAAGTGCAGCGTGGCCAACAGCAGCCCGGCCTGGTTTCGCTGCTCCTGCGTACCGCTGTCGATGATTGTCGACAGCGGCAGGCCATCGATCCACTCCGAGACGATCACCTTGGGCGCGCTGGCTACGACCCGCGGTACGTGGATCTCCCGGTCGCCGGCGTAGGCCGCAGCAAAGGTGCGCTGCGCGTTGGCTTCCAGGGCGTAGTCCAGCTCCTCCGAGACCCGGTCCCTGATCTCGGCGATCAGCGGCTTGACGTCCATGCCGGGCGCCAACATCCCGAACAGCCGGGCAAAGCGCGCCAGCTGGTTGAGGTCAGCCATCAAGGCCGGCCCGGCGCCTGGGTACTGCACTTTGATGGCGACCGAGCGCCCGTCACGCCACGTTCCACGGTGGACCTGGCCGATGCTGGCGGCGGCGGCGGCGTGGTCGTCGAAGTTCAGGAAGCGCTCACGCCAGCGACTGCCGAGCTGCTGGGCGAGGACGGCGTGCACCGTTCTGACCGGCATCGGCGGCGCGGCCTCCTGCAGCTTTGTCAACGCAGCGCGGTACGGCGCGGCCACCTCCTCGGGGAACGCGGCCTCGAACACCGACATCGCCTGGCCGAACTTCATCGCCCCGCCCTTGAGCTGACCTAGGACGGCGAAGATCTGCTCGGCGGTCTGCTGCTGCAACTCCAGCGTCACCTCTTCGGCGGACCGGCCCGAGAGTCGCTTGCCCAGTCCGAGTGTGGCCCGGCCCGCGGCATTGATCGGCAGCGATGCGAGCCGAGCTGTACGGGACGCGCTCCGGCGCGGAATGGGGCCTGAGTCGTGGCTCACCGGTGCCATTCTCCACTCCTGGCCAACAACGTGGCGCTCAGCCGGGCAGCGGCAGCGCCGCGCGGAGCGACGGAGAGGCTCAGCCGGCGGCTCGGATCGGCTCGGCTACGGGTTCGACGCAACCACAGTCCGCGTGGGCCGGCCACGTACGCCGATGCAGCTGCCAGTCCGGCGGGCACAGCTCGAGGGTGGCTTCGACCACCTCGGGTACGCCGATGCCGTCCAGGTGATCCAAGATCTGTGCTGCAGCCAGAGCCGCGGCGAGGCTCGCCAGCACGCTGGTCGGTTCGTGCATCGCCCGGTTCGGAGCCGCCACCAGCTGGGCCGCCACGGCCGGCCACCGCGGGTCGCGATCGGTGCGATGCAGTTCCGCGCAGCGCAGACAGCTGGTCCTGCCGGGCAGCACGAGGGGACCGATCACCACCGTCCCCTGGCATACGGCGACTGCCAGATGGGCGGTTCGCTCATTCATTCCGCGCGCCTGCAGTGGATCATGGACGGTCCAGGGTTGGCACAGGACGACCAGGTCGGCCTCGTGTGGTGCGGCCTGGGTCAGCGCCTGCTCCAACGCAGAGATCCGGCGGATCGCACGTTGCGCGGCGGTGACGCGTGGCTCGCCTTCGTCGTCAAGGCTGAGACCACCCACGCCGGCATCGCAGCGTCGTACGGGCTGGGCGTCGAGGAAGCTGAGTCGCCCGACACCACTGGCCGCGAGCAGGGCCCCCAAGGGCACTCCGATCCGATTGGCGCCGTCGATGACGATGTGCTGTCGGCCACGTGCGGTCAGTGCCTGGCTGCCATGCAGTGGCGAGGTCAGGGCAGCGGTCAGATTCACCAACTCGGGCAACAACTGCCCGGTGTCCCCGAGGTCGTCGACGTCGACCGGGGCCGACAGCAGAACGCCGCTTTGGCGCAGCCCGGACAGGATGCCGACTGCGTTCGCGACATCGAGGCCAGCGGCGGCGGCGGCGGCGAGGGTCTCGGCTTCGCTTCGGCTGCCGTCCAGCCCGACCAGCCAGCTCGCGGCGCCAGCGTCCACACCCGAGACGACTGCGCCGCCCGCGGGATCTATCCCGATCTGGAGAGTTTCCGGGTCACGCCACAGTTTTGGCAGCCACGGCTTGATCGTCGGTCGGGGATGAGAGGCCACCACGCCAGCCTGGCAAAGCCGGGCAACGTCGTGCGCCGGTCATCCACAGGCGACGGCGACCTTCTCGACGACTCGAGAAGGTCGCCGTTACCGGCGGCATCGGTCGGCCGAGTTGCTCAGGCCTTACCGAGAATGCGGTTCATCTTGGTGCCACACACCGGACAGATGCCCTTGGCCATCCGCCGCCCCGATTCGCTCACGCTGACTTCACCATCGAAGTCGCGCTTCTCCTTGCACTTAACGCAGTAGCCGTTATAGGTCTCGGCCACGGTTCCTCCCTGCTGTCGGCAGTCCCGTACCCCACTGCGGCTTGCGCAGCTTGGGCACTCTGTCGCGGGACACGGTACTCGCCGCGGCGCGGGCATCCGCTGGGCGCACGCTGCGCAGGGCGGCGCGTCGCCTCGGGGGTTAGCCTGCGATGACCGCCAGCTTGCCGGCCCGCTGCTTTCCGGAGGTCTCATGCCCGACGCCCAGATCGATGCTCCGGACACTGTTCCCTCTGGTGACGACGCGCTTGTGATCGAGCGGCTCGATCACGGGGTCGTGCTGCTGCGGCTGAATCTTCCGGATCGGCGCAACGCCATGACCGACGAACTCACCGAAGCGTGGCAGGCCGCGATCGGGCAGCTACGTACCCATCCTGACCTGCGCGTGGTCGTCGTGACCGGCGAGGGCAAGGCCTTCTCCGCCGGCGGTGAGCTGGCTTGGCTGGAGAAGTCCGCAACGATGACTCCGGATCAACTGCGCACCCGGATGCTGAGCTTCTATCGGGCGTGGCTGGGGATCCGTACCTTGGACGTTCCGTCCATCGCGGCGCTCAATGGCGCGGCGGTCGGAGCTGGCCTGGCGATGGCTTTGGCCTGCGACTTGCGTTATGCCACACCTGAAGCCGGGTTATCAATGCCATTCACCTCACTGGGCATTCACCCGGGAATGGCCTCGACGTTCCTGTTGCCGGAGGTCGTGGGTCTCGGGGTTGCGCGTGAGATGCTCCTCACCGGGCGGGTGCTCCGCGGCGCCGACGCGCTGGCTGTCGGGTTGGTCAATCAGATCTTCCCCGCCGACACTTTGCTGGCCAAGGTGTTGGACATCGCTTCCACCATTGCCACCCGTGCTCCGATCGCAACCCGGCTGACCAGACAGGCGCTGACCGACGGCGGTCACCTGAGCTTCGAGGCAGCGCTGAAGTGGGAGGCGATCGCCCAGCCACTGACCATGGCAACCGAGGATCTGGTCGAGGGCATTGCGGCCGCCAAGCAGCGGCGCAGTCCGCGCTTCACCGGCCGCTGAGCACAGAATCCCCCGGTTCGACCATCGAAACCCGTGTGCCGGCGCCCCAGGGTCAAGGGCCGCCGGGGTCAAGGACAGTTATGCACGCCTGTGGACAGGGTTGTGGATTGGCTGGGGACGCACCCACCTTCGCTGTGGACGGATGGGGGATTCCGGCTGGGCACGCCGGTGCCCGGGGTCAGGCGGACTTGCCGTCGGAGGGATCGTCGCGCTCGGGATCGGTGGGTGCCGGACCGGCCTCGTCCAGGGCTGCGACCGACCACTCCGTGGCAGGGCCAGCACCGTGACCGCGGGCGAAGGCCTCCGGGTCGTCGAGGTCCTCGGCACTGGGCAGCAGATCCGGGTGATTCCACAGCCGGTCACGGCCCTCGATGCCGTGCTCCTTGTGCAGCGCCGCCCACAGCGTTGCCGCATCGCGCAACCGCCGGGGACGCAACTCCAGCCCGACCAGGGTGGCGAAGGTCTGTTCGGCCGGTCCGCCGCTGGCCCGGCGTCGCCGGATCGTCTCGGTCAGCTTGACTGCCCCGGGCAGCCGCTCCGCGCAGGCCTGGTACACCACCGCGTCCACCCAGCCCTCGGTCAGGGCGAGCAGGGTCTCCAGCCGCGCCAGGGCGCGCTGCTGCTCAGGACTCTCCTGGGGGGTGAACATGCCCGACTGCAGGGCCGCCTGGAGACTTTCTGGATTGGTCGGGTCGACCGAGCCCATCGCCTCCTCCATCTTCGAACGCATCGCGTCCACATCGACAGTGATCCCGCGGGCATAGGACTCGACGGCGTCCAGCAGCCGCTGGCGCAGCCACGAAACATGCCCGAACAGCCGCTGATGAGCTGCCTCCCGCAGCGCAAGGAAGAGCCGGATCTCGTCTTCAGGAAGCCCGAGGCCGGTGCCGAACTCGGTGACGTTCTGTGGGAGCAGTACGGCCGTGCCGGGTGGGGCCAGCGGAAGCCCGACATCGGTACCGGTCAAGACTTCACTGGACAGGCTGGCCATCGCCTGACCTACCTGCGCGCCGAACATCATCCCGCCCAACGCCTTGAGCATTCCACCCATCTGGCCTGCTGCCTGCGCCGCCTCGGGCGGGATCACGGCGGTCATCGTGGAGGCGATCTGTGCGGCCACCGGATCGCAGAGGTTGGACCACACCGGCAGGGTCTTCTCGATCCATTCCACCCGCGACCAGGCGGTGGCGGTGGTGATGCCGGAGGGCAGTTCGGTCACTTCCCCGAGCCAGAGGTCGGCCAGGTCCAGCGCGGCGCGTACGGCCTGGCGCTCGTCGTCGCTGACGGGTCGATGTCCCCCTGCCACTGCGCCGATCGCCCCTTGGCGGGCAAGGTCCCAGTTGACCGGGCCGCCGCTGTAGGTGAAGAGCTTCTGTAGTTCGGCGAAGAGCGGAATCTTGCCCATCAGGTCCTCGGGCCCGCCACCGCCACTGCCGCCGGGGGGGCCGCCACCGGGTTCGCGACGCTCGGGCTCACGCCCGCTTGCTCCGAAACCGAACGGGAGATCACTGCTCATATCACGATCCAACGCGATGTCCTGGCCAGTCGTTCCGCGATGTCGTCACCTACGCTCGGACGGGTGAGGCGAGAGCGAGTCAGCATTGCGGGCGAGCCGTGAGCCGTCGACTTGGCACCTTGTTGGTGGGCGCCGCTCTGCTGCTCACCCTCGGCGGCCTCGGAGCGCTGCTACCCGTGCCGTACGTCGCGCTGACTCCAGGTCCGACCTACGACACCTTGGGCGAAGGCCCCAGCGGAAACCCGATCATCACCGTCACCGGGACCGAGACCAACGACACCAGCGGGTTGTTGAGCCTGACAACGGTGGCCGTGTATGACCGGATCGACTTCTTCACCGCCCTGCAGGGTTGGTTCGACGACGAGGTCGCGATCGTGCCGCGCGAGGAGATCTACCCGCCCGATCAGTCCGAGGACGAGGTCGACGAAGCCAACCGGGCCGACTTCCTGAACTCCCAGCAGTCCGCCGAACAGGCAGCCTTCGACGAACTCGGCTTCCCGCGCAAAGTCGTCGTGCAGGAACTCAGCGCCGATTCGCCGTCCCAGGGCCGGCTGCGAGCCGGGGACGCCATCGAATCGATCGACGGCCGGGCCACCCCGGATCTGGCCGCCGTGGCCGATGTCCTGACCGCCATCCCCCCTGGTAGCACCGTGGACGTGGTACGGACCCGCCTCGACCGCGAGTCCACCGTCTCGATCACCACCGGCGAGGCGACCGACCGGGAGGGGTCGGTGCTCGGGGTCCTCGTGTCCGACGCGCGCTCGGCACCGTTCGACGTGGAGATCCGGGTCGACGAGGTCGGCGGTCCCTCGGCCGGGCTGATGCTCACCCTCGGCATTCTCGATCTCGTCGGGGATGACGACCTCACCGGCGGGGACCCGATCTTCGGAACCGGCACGATCGACAATGAGGGTGTGGTCGGTCCGATCGGTGGCATCAGATTGAAGATGATCGCGGCCGACGACCTCGACGCCGAGATCTTCCTCGTGCCCGAAGCGAACTGCGCAGAGGCGCTGCTCCAGGTGCCCGAGGGACTCGGCCTGGCCAGCGTTGCAACGCTCGACGAAGCGCTCAGCGCACTGGCCGACGTCCGCGCGGGACGGGCACCACCGTCATGCTGAGGTCGATGGCGCACTCTCAGGTCACGATCGGGTGTGGCCGGGAACCCCGTACCCGTTCCTGTAGTTCTCTTAGCGGGCCGCCTTGTGAGGCGTTCCCAGCAGCGCCGTTGTCCATGTGCACGACCCTCTCCCAGGAGCCTTACCCGTGACGATGCGGTCTCCCCTTCCGGTGCCGACCCTTTCTCGACGTGCGAAGGTCGTGCTCGGCGCGGCCGGGGTGCTCATCGCCTTGTTCGTCGTCGTCGGCACGCTCACCGGTGTCTACGTCGACTTCCTGTGGTTCGAGGAGACCGGGTTCACCGATGTGTTCTGGACCGAGATCCAGACCCGGGCACTGCTGTTCGCGCTGGCGGCGATCGCCATGGGTGCCATCGTCGCGCTGAACCTCTATCTGGCCTATCGGTTCAAGCCCGCCTTCCGTCCGATGTCCTTGGAGCAGCAAAACCTCGAGCGTTACCGGCGCAGCGTCGAGCCGCGGCGCAAGCTGGCCATCATCACTGGCAGCTTGGTCCTGGCGCTGTTCGCCGGCTTCACCGCGCAGGGCAGCTGGCAGACCTGGCTGCTGTGGCGCAACGGGCAACAGTTCGGCACCACGGATGCGCAGTTCGGCCGCGACATCTCCTTCTTCGCCTTTGACTACCCGTTCTACCGATTCCTGCTCGGATTCGCCTTTGCGATCGTGCTGCTGTCCCTGATCGCGGCGGCCGGCACGCACTACCTCTTCGGTGGGATCCGGTTGCAGACCCCAGGGCAGAAGTTGTCGGTGGCTGCGCGGGTGCACCTGTCGGTGCTGCTCGGAATCTTCGTTCTGCTCAAGGCAATTGCGTACTACCTCGACCGCTACGGCCTGGTCTACTCCGACCGGGGCGAAGTGTTCACCGGAGCCTCCTATACCGACGTCAATGCCCTGCTGCCGGCCAAGACCATCCTGATGTTCGTCGCCGTCATCTGCGCGGTGGCGATGCTGGCCAACATCCTGGTGAAGAACTTCGTTCTCCCGGCCGTCGCGCTGGTCCTGCTCATGCTGACCAGCCTGGTCATCGGGGTCGCGTTCCCGGCGATCATGCAGCAGTTCTTCGTCCAGCCCAGCGCCAACCAGCGCGAGGCGGACTTCATCGAGCGCGCCATCGAAGCGACCCGCGAGGCGTACGGGATCACCGACGTGGACTACGTGGATTACACCCAGGACCCTGGGACCGCGGCCACACCCGAGGAACTGCGCAACGACACCGAGACCATCCCCAATGCCCGGCTCCTGGACCCGAACGTGCTCTCGGCGACCTTCACTGCGCGTCAGCAGATCCGCAATGTCTATGGCTTCCCGGAAAAGCTGGACATCGACCGGTACACGATCGACGGGGTCACCCAGGACTATGTGGTCGCCGTACGTGAACTTGACATCAACGCGCTTACCGGAAGCCAGACCAACTGGATCAACCAGCACACGGTCTTCACGCATGGGAACGGTTTCGTCGCCGCGCCGGCCAATACGGTGGTTGCCGGGGCGGAGGGTGGCGAACCGGACTTCACCACCCTGGACCTGCCGGTTCGCGGCAACATCGAGGTGGAGCAGTCCCGGGTCTACTACGGGGAGTTATTCGACGAGACCTACTCGGTCGTCGGGGCTCCGGAAGGCTCAGAGCCGCGGGAGTTCGACCGGCCCGAGGGTGGTGGCGGCTCGGAGGACCCGACCAACTCCACCTACGACGGAGAAGGTGGGGTGTCGGTGGGCAGTCTGTTCCGCCAACTGGTCTTCGCCATCGAGTACCGCGAACGCAACTTCCTGCTGTCGGGTGAGCTCAACGACGAGTCCCGGGTGATGTACATCCGCGATCCGCGCGACCGCGTCGAGAAGGCGGCCCCGTTCCTGGAGATGGACGGTGATCCGTATCCGGCGGTGATCGACGGCCGGATCGTGTGGATCCTGGATGGGTACACCACGCTGAACAGCTACCCGTACTCGTTCGAGCAAGAGCTCGGAGAGGTGACTCAGGACTCGCTGACCGGTCAGGGCACCACTGCGCTGGCCAACGACCAGGTCAACTACATCAGGAACTCGGTCAAGGCCACCGTGGACGCCTTCGACGGCACCGTGACGCTCTACCAGTTCGACACCGAGGATCCGGTGTTGGCCACCTGGATGTCGGCGTTCCCGGATCTGATCTCACCGGAGACCGAAATCAGCGACGAGCTGCGGGAACATTTCCGCTATCCGGAGGATCTGTTCAAGGTCCAGCGCGATCTGTTGACCAAGTATCACGTGGATGATCCGGTGGCCTTCTTTAACTCCGACGACTTCTGGCAGGTCCCAGACGATCCGACCGATGACACCTCGACTGATGTTCAGCCGCCGTACTACATCCTCGCCCAACGACCTGGCGACGACGCGGCGAGCTTCCAACTGACCAGTGCGCTGAACGCATTGGAACGGGAGAACCTGTCCGCGTTCGTCTCGGCATCCTCCGATCCGGAGAACTACGGGGAGCTCCAGGTCCTGCGATTACCGGGCGATACGCCCTATCGAGGGCCGCAACAGGTGCAGCAGGCCTTCATCACCAACAACGAGGTCAGACCGGACCTGACCCTGTTCGACTCCGATGAGTCCAATGCCGTGTTCGGCAATCTGCTGACCTTGCCGATCGGAGATGGCGGATTGCTCTACATCGAGCCGCTGTATGTGCAGGGCACCGGGGAGAACGGGTTCCCGTTGTTGCAGAAGGTCCTGGTCAATTTCGCCGGCGATGTGGGCTACGCCGACACCCTGGCTGAGGCCTTGGACGAAGTCTTCGGACCCGGCGCGGGGGAGGGGGCCGCCGACGGCGGCGCGGACCCGGCTCCCACGGATCCGGGTGCGCCAACGCCATCGCCCACGCCGAGTCCGGATCCGGGGACGCCCGTCGAGTGCGACCAGGCATCCGTGGCAGCGGCGGCAGCCGACATCAGTGCCGCTCTGGATGCCCTGGCCGCAGCGCAGCAGTCCGGTGACTTCGCCGGGATCGGTACGGCGCAGTCGGCACTGGCTGCAGCCACCGACGCCTATACAGCGGCCTACGAAGCATGCGGAGGGGCCGACGGCGGCGGCTAGCGACGGCAGCCGCCGGAGAAGTTGATCATCGGCAAACGAGGGGTTTTCTGGCTGGATAATCCGCTGTTTGCCGATGATCAAGTGAGGCTCGTACCCCGGTTGTGGCGAAGTGTCGCGGGGTGCCTAGACTGGGTACTACCGACGCGGGGTGGAGCAGCTCGGTAGCTCGCTGGGCTCATAACCCAGAGGTCGCAGGTTCAAATCCTGCCCCCGCTACCACGTCGAGAGGCCCCCGGACCCGATGGTTCGGGGGCCTCTGCTACGTGTCACCGGGGCGCAGCCTTCCCAGCCTGGCGACCATTCGGCACCATGCAGGGCGTGGCCACCAGAGCGGACACAACAGCGTCCCGGCAATCCGCGACAGCGGTATGGCCCTGGGCGTTCATCGCAGGCGGCGTGCTGTTCCTCCTAGGCGGGATGCTGCATCCCGGGGAGGACTCCAGCTTGCCCGAAGAGGAGGCGACCGCCGAGTTCATCGGCGCGGGCACCTGGGTCCCGGCCCACGCCTTGATCGTCGCCGGCACGATCGGCTTCATGATCGGCCTCTTCGCCCTGGCTCGAAGCTCGATGCCGTTGTCCCCTGCTGCCCGACGGGCGGCGTGGGTGGCGGCTCTCGCGGCGGTGCTGCTCGTCGTCGAGGGCGCCTTCCACCTGGCTGCTTTCGTCGACGAAGACGCCGCGCGGTCCGGTGCGGCCACCCCGGTGCTGAGCACTCACATGGTGATGAGCCTGATCATCTATCCGCTGTTCACCCTCGCCCTGGCCGCGCTCGCGTTGCTCAGCGGGCGCACGTTGACGCACCCGGTGGTCGGAGTCCTCGGCGCTATTGGCGCAATCGCCTTCGGTGTTGCCCCGGCATTGGTCGGACCCGCCGGCATCGATTCGCTCGCCGTCTTGTTCGGCGTCGGTGGAATCCTGATGTCGTTGTGGTTCATCGTGGTCGGGGTGAGCGCCCTGATTTCCGCTTCGTCCCGTCGCCGTACGGCCGCGTTACCTTCCTGAGCGCGGAGTCTCTCTCGGCGCGCCTTCGTGTAGCGGGTCACGCCAGAGCACTTCGGTAGGATCCTCGATGCCGGCGATGTCCAGGTTGACCACCACCGGTTCCTGACCGCTGCGAGTCAGCACACAGACCAAGGGCTCGTCGGCTGAGGCGTTGATCTCCTGGTGCGGAACGTGCGGTGGTACGTGGATGAAGGCACCTGGACCAGCCTCGGCCGTGTACTCGAGCCGCTCACCCCATCGCATGCGGGCCCGGCCGCTGACGACGTAGATGACACTTTCCACCTCACCGTGATGGTGCGCACCGGTTTTGGCGTTCGGTTCGATGGTCACGGTGCCGGCCCACAGTGCGGTGGCTCCGGTACGTGCGTACGAGATCGCCGCCGCGCGCCGCATTCCCGCTGTCTGTGGAGTGTTCGTGTCGAGGGAATCCGCAGGTACGACGTGGACTCCGTCGTGGCGCCAGCGATCGGTCATGGTGGACGATAGATTGCCGCATTCCTAACCGTGTTTCCAGTGGTGCGAGAGTGAAGGTTGTTGGGCGAAGGTCTCGCAGTGCCCGATCATCATCGCCTCCCCTGAGGCGGCCACACCGGGACCGAGATCATCGGGCAGGTCTTCGACACTGCGGATGATGACCCGCGCCTGAGTCAGCGATACATCACCAGCTGCCATCGCCACCGAGGTGGCAGCAAACCCGCGCCGCAGCGAGCGGCTGGCTCGGACCAGCCGCTGTCCTGGTGCGAGGCCCATCACATCCGCATCACATCCTCGGCTGGCACCAGGGCGGGCGGACTGACCAGAGCAACGGTGTGCTCCTCTGCGGCTATCACCACCGCGAGATCGAACACGGTGGTTGGCAGGTCTTCATCCGCGATAGCCGAGCCCGGTTCCGGCCACCAGTCTGAATCGACCCACAACGAAAGCCCTGCTCAACCCTATGCACCACCCGCCGCCGACCTAACCTGCTTGCGGCTCGGCGATCCGGGAATCCAGGGCGCGCTGGTCACTTTCGGCGGCCGCACTGACTCGGCGCAATGTCTCCATCATGCCGCGACGAAGATCGCCGCGGCGGTCGCGGTTGCCGAACAGCTTCTCGATGACGAACCAGCCGAGCCGACTCACCGGTTCCAAGACCGTGTAGGACTCCGTCAGCCGCGTTCGGCTGCCTTCGGGCTCGAGCAGGTAGCGCCAGATGATGGTGCCGGCGAACTTCTCGGTACGGCTGAAGGCGAACTCCCGTCCTGGGTCGGCGACGGTCACGACGGGAGTGTTGTTCCACGACGGCCGCCGGGGGTTGGTCTTGTTCGTCGCCTTGAACCGCGCGCCGACCGCCGGCCCGGTAGCGCCGTCGAGCCATGAGCAGCTGATGATCTCCGGGCTGAACTCCGGTGTCCGCGTGACGTCGGAAATGAGTGCGTAGACGACATCGGGTCGCGCATCGATGGTTACGGACACCTCGTCACGATCGAGGGTTTGCATGGTCGCCTCCTCGGCGTTGGTAGTGGGCTAGGAACATTTCGAAAGCTTCGTCGGTGAGCCGGGTGAAGGCACCGGTCACGTACGGCATACCTGGCTCGTTGGCCATCTGTTGCGAGACCAGGCCACTCATGACGACCGTGAGCAGGCGAACGGCGTCCGAACTGTCGGCTGCCTCGTCCAGCTGGCCGAGCCTGACAGCTTCGGCCAACTCGGCGCGCATGTCGCCCATATCGCTCTCACTGGCCTGAAACGTGGTCGGGGAGGGTGCAAACCCCGGCACCGGCCGCCAGAACATCAGTTGGGCCAACGCCGGGTTGGACACGCACCAGGCCACCGTTGCCCTTGTCGCGGCGCGGAGCCGTTGCACCCCGCGAGGCAGTTGCTCGATCGCCGTCCAGATGGCTTGATGGTGTGCGGCAAGCCCGCGTGCGAAAGCAAGGTCGTACACGGCATGCAACGAGGGAAAGTACTTGTAGAGCGACGGACCGCGAATTCCCATGCGTCGAGCCATCTCTGACACGGTCAGCGCACCGACCCCGTGCTCGGTCATGATCTCGAGGGCGTGCTCGAGAGCCTCGTCAATCGTCCGAGCCCGCTGACGCTGCCGGCGATCAAGGCGCGGTACGGCGCGCTCCGGAGATTGGCTAGAGGTCGTAGCCATGGCTACATAGTCAAGCCTGACTCCTAGTTGTCAATGTTCAGCTCAACCGCCGTGGCGCTACTCGCTCGACTCTGTCGCGGTCTCCTCGGGTTTCGGCTCGTCGTCCTGGGACGGATCCCGGGAGAGTAGTTCCAGCACGCCGTCGTGCAGAGGGCCGTTGGTGGCCACAGCGCTTCCTCCAGCCGGACCTTCCGCACCGGACAGATCGGTGAACCGGCCTCCGGCCTCGGTGACGATCACCGATGGCGCGGCGAGATCCCAGAGTGAGACTTCGGGCTCGCAGGCGATATCCACGGCGCCCTGCGCGAGGAGCATGTAGGACCAGAAGTCGCCGTACGCGCGGGTCCGCCCGACGGAGCGGGTCAGGTGCAGGAAGTTCTCCAACCGGTAGCGCTCAGCCCAGCCGCCGAGGCTGGAGTACGACAGGAAGGCATCGGGCATCGAGGCGACTGAGGAGACCTCGCAGCGGGATGCGGCACTCAGACTTCGGCCGGTCCACGCGCCACCGTCCTTGCATGCCCACCAACGACGTTGCAGCCCAGGGGCGGCCACCAGTCCAACCACCACATCGTTCCCGTCCATCAGGGCGATCAGCACAGCCCAGACCGGCACGCCGCGAACGAAGTTCTTCGTACCGTCGATCGGGTCGATCACCCAGCGACGCGAACCGTGGCCGGATTCGCCGTACTCCTCACCCAGCACCGCATCGCGTGGCCGTACCCGGGACAGCGTGGATCGCAAAGCGTCTTCGATGGTCCGGTCGACATCAGTGACCGGCGTCTGGTCTGCCTTGGTCGAGATTGTCAGGCCCTGAGCACGGAAGCGCTCCAGAGCCATCGAGTCGACGCCATCGGCGAGGGCATGGGCCAAGCGCAGGTCCTCAGCGAACCGGCTCGGTCCTCCTGAGGCATCGACCACGCGCGAACGTTAGCGCGTGAGATCCTCTGGATCCGCGCGCCGAGCACCCGCGAGCCGCCGGTAGGACTCCAGGCGCTCCGTTTCGGCGTGGCCGTCGGCGACCCACGCATCCAGCGCGCAGCCGTCCGCAGCGTCCATGTGCGCACAGCCAGGCGGGCACTGCTCGGCTCCCGGGGCCAGATCGGCGAAGGCGCTCAACAGGTCGTCGGCACTGACATGTGCTAGACCAAAGGAGCGAATACCGGGCGTGTCGATCACCGAACCGCCACCTGGCAGCGGCAACAAGATCGCCGAGGACGAGGTGTGCCGGCCCCTACCGATCTTGCTCACGTCCCCGATCGCGCGGAAGGCGTCCGGGACCAGCCGGTTGACCAGGCTCGACTTGCCGACCCCGGAATGTCCTATGAGGACACTCGTGCGCCCGCCCAGCCGCTCGGCCAAGGAGTCCAGTGGCGCATCGTGGCGGACGACGACGGCGGGTACGGACAGCACGGCGTAGGTGTCGAACAGCTCCGTGGCATCACCGAGATCGCCCTTGGTCAGGCAGAGCAGCGGTTCCAGGCCCGCAGTGAAGGCGGCCACCAGGCACCGGTCGATGAAGCCGGTCCGCGGTGGTGGATCGGCGATCGCCGTCACGATCACGAGCTGTTCTGCATTCGCCACGACGACCCGCTCGGTGGGGTCGGTGTCATCGGCGGTACGGCGTAGCTCACTCACCCGCGGGTGCACGGTCACGATGCGCGCCAAGGCATCTGCCCCACCCGACATGTCACCCACGATCCGGACGCGGTCACCGACGACGATCGCCCGCCGGCCGAGTTCTCTGGCCCGCATGGCGGTGACCGGCTCGCCGTCGACCAGACACCGAAAGCGACCACGGTCGACGACGAGCACGACGCCGAAACGGGCGTCCTCGTGCGCCGGCCGCGTCCGCGTACGCGCCCGTGAACCGTGCCGCGAGGGACGAACCCGGACCGAGTCCTCGTCGTAACGATCACTGTCGATGTGCGAGCCGCGAGAACTCACTCGAGGGCTGCTCCGTAAGTTCCATGGTCGAGCATCGCCTGCCAGCGGTAGGTGAAGTCGGGCATCGTCTTTCCCACGGTCGAGGCGCCAAGAACGGCGATTCCTTTGACAGCCAGACCCAGGACCGCCGCGGCCATCACCAAGCGATGGTCGTCGTAGGTGTTGAAGGATCGGCCGTGCAGCGGACGCGGGACGATGACCAGCCCGTCGGGTAGCTCGCTGACCTCAGCGCCGCAGGCTGACAACTCTGTCCAAAGCGCAGTGATCCGATCGGTTTCGTGGCCGCGGATGTGGGCCACTCCGGTCAACCGGGAGGGCGAATCGGCAAGGACGGCAAGCGCGGCGAGCACCGGGACCAGTTCGGAGACTTCACTGAGATCGGCTTCGATTCCGTTGATCGTCGCGCCGCCGGTCACCGTCAGCCCCTCGGCAGTGATCGCGCACGTCGCGCCCATCGCGGTCAGCCACCTGGGCAGCTGGCCACCGGGCTGGGTCGTGGACTGTGGCCATCCCGGAATGGTGACCCGACCGCCGGTGGCCAGTGCGGCGGCCGCGAACGGGGCAGCGGTGTTCAGGTCGGGCTCGATCCGAACGTCGCGTGCCCGCACAGCCCCCGGTGCCACCCGCCAACGTCCGCGCCCAGCGTCCATGTCGGCCTCGACCTCGACGCCACGGTCGCGCAGCATCGCGATGTTCATCTCGAGGTAGGGCGCTGACGGCACGGCGCCGGCCGCGATCACCTCGACCCCATCCTCGAATCGTGCTGCGGCGAGCAGCAGGCCGCTGATCATTTGCGAGGAGCCGGTGGCGTCCACGGTCACCGACCCGCCGGGCAGCGCCCCGGTCCCGCGAACGACGAATGGCGCTCTACCGCGGCCGGCGTCGTCGATGTCGGCGCCCAGTTGACGCAGCGCACCGATCAAGGAGCCATTGGGTCGCTCGCGGAGCCGTGGATCCCCGTCGAAGCGGACCTCTCCGTGCGCCAGGGCGGCAACCGGGGGTACGAAGCGCAGAACCGTCCCGGCGAGCCCGCAGTCGATCTCGGCCGGTCCGAGGAGGTGCTGCGGCGTGACGATCCACGATCCGTCGTTCTGGTCGGTGATCTCGGTCCCGATCGCGCGCAGCGCCTCGGCCATCAGGGCGGTGTCCCTGGCCCGCAGCGGAGCCTCGATCCGGCTTGGCCCCTCGGCAAGGGCGGACAGGACCAGGGCGCGGTTCGTCATGGACTTCGAACCCGGGACGCTTGTCCGGGCAACGACCGGCGCAGCAGCGTACGGCGCCGACCAGGGCGCGGTCGGGGTGAGTGTCTCGATGTCCATCAGGCGCAGTGTCTCGCATCTCGCCCGCAGGCACCGCCGCATAGAGTTGACGGCATGTGTGGCCGGTATGCGGCGAGCAACAACCCGGACGATCTCGAGGTGGAGTTCGAGGCGATCCTGGCCGATGACGCCCCAAACGTGCCCGCCGACTACAACGTGGCACCGACCGACCCGGTCTATGCCGTGCGCACCCGAAAACCGAAGGACGACGACCAGCAGCCCTATCGGGAGTTGTCAGTGGTCAGCTGGGGGTTGGTCCCGTCCTGGGCCAAGGACCGCAAGATCGGCTCCAAGATGTTCAATGCCAGAGTCGAGTCGCTGACCGACAAACCGGCCTTCAGGAAGGCCTTCGAACGGCGGCGGGCGCTGATCCCCGCCGACGGCTGGTACGAGTGGATGGTCACCGGCTCAGGGGCCAAGGGCGCTGTGAAACAGCCGTACTTCATGACCCCCGAGGACGGCTCGGTGCTGGCCCTGGCCGGCCTGTGGGAGATCTGGGGGACCAGACCGGACCTGCTGCTCACCTGCACGGTGATCACCATCCCGGCGGTCGGCCCGTTGGTCGAGGTTCATGACCGGATGCCGTTCGTCCTGCCGCGCGAGCGCTGGGATGCCTGGCTGGACCTGGAGCAGCACGATCCGGAGGTGCTGCTGGAACCGACTCCGCTGGAGGTCGTGGAGTCCCTGGAGCGGCGGCCGGTCGGCCCCGAGGTCGGCAACGTCAAGAACAACGGTCCCCAGCTGCTCGAGCGGGTCGACCTCGGCCGCGCCGACCAGGAACAGGCCCAGCAACTGAGCTTCGACAACCCCGAATGAGCGAGTTGGCCCCACGGACCCGAGAACTACATCCCTACCTCGCCGCGGCGCTGGTCTTCGGAGCCTCGGCCGCTGTCCTGGTGCTGGAGATCACTTCCCTGCGACTGATCGCTCCGTACGTCGGCATCACGCTGGAGACCAACACCGCCGTCATCGGGTTCGCCCTCGCCGCGATCGCCCTCGGTGCCTGGGCCGGCGGTCGGGTCGCAGACCAAGGCGACCCACGCCGGCTGATCGGGCCGCTGTTGCTGGCCGGCGGTGCCCTGGTCCTGCTGATCACTCCGATCGTGCGGTTCGTCGCGCAGTGGGTCGGCCCGAGTCAGGCGGCAAGTGTCGCCTTGCTCTTGGCCGCCATCACCGTGTTCGCCCCCGCGGCCCTGCTCTCGGCGATCCCGCCGATGGTCGTCAAGCTGCAGTTGGCCAGCCTCGCCGAGACCGGCTCGGTGGTCGGGAGGCTGTCGGGCATCAGCACTCTCGGGGCGATCGTGGCAACCTTTGTGACCGGATTCGTCCTGGTCGCCCTGGTCCCGACCAGCATCATCCTGCTCGGCACCGGGGGACTCCTGGCCCTGGCCGGCCTCGGGATGCTGCTGACCTCCGGTGGATCGGCGACCGGCGGATCGAGAACGACGCGGCGGTCAACGGCGGCATTGCTCGTCCTGGTCGTCGTAAGCGCGGGTCTCGGTGTGTTGGCACCACAACCCTGTGATACCGAGACGCGGTATCACTGCGCCAGCGTGCAGTCGGTTTCGGGCAGCGGACGGCTGCTGATCCTGGACACCCTGCGGCACAGCTACGTGGACCTCGACGACCCGACCCGCCTCGAGTTCGCCTATTCGCGTGCCATCGCAGCCGCTCTCGACGCGCATGCGGCCCCGGGTACGCCGCTGTCGGTTCTGCACATCGGTGGCGGGGGGATGACCCTGCCGCGGTACCTGTTGGGTACCCGACCCGGTGGGGTCAACACAGTTGTGGAGATCGACCCCGGAGTGGTCGCCGTGGACCGCGAGCGGCTTGCGCTCCCAGACGTCGGCGACCTACGCGTCACGGTCGGCGACGGACGAGTGGGCCTGGCCGAGGCGCCGAGCGGCCAATCCGATGTCGTGGTCGGGGATGCCTTCGGTGGGGTGGCCGTTCCCTGGCATCTGACCACTCGCGAAGCCGTCGCGGAGATTTCGAGGGCGCTCGTGCCCGGCGGCCTGTACGCGCTCAACATCATCGATCACGACCCGCTGGACTTCGCCCGCGCAGAGATCGCCACCGTGGCAGCGATCTTCGACCACCTGCTGGTGATCAGCCCCACGGGAGACCTGCGCGGCGCGCGCGGCGGGAACATCGTGGTGCTGGCCTCCGACGAGCCACTGGACCGGGTCGCGATCGGCGCAGGTCTGCTCGATCGGGCCACCCCGATGTCGATCGTGAGCCAGCCGCAGCTCGACGACTTTCTCGGCCCGGATCCATTGGTTCTGACCGACGACTTCGCTCCCGTCGATCAACTTCTCACGCCGTACGGGTGACGCAGCCGGGCTCATGAGCTTGTGCCGTAGGCACAAAAGCCCGGCCATGGAATTTATGGTCGAAAGCGGCTACCCGGGCTTGCTTGGCGGGGAGATGATGAGACTCCGGTCACCGGACCGGACATGATGAGTGCTGGCTGGAGGCACGATGCGTGGCGGTTTCGGCGCGCTCCTGCCGGCGCGGGTTTGAGCACGGTCGTCAGAGGGGCGGCCTGGCCCCGACCGACCAGGCCCTCGTGGTCGGCACGTTCGATGTACCTGTTGCATCACCTGCTGACCCCCGGCACGGTGAAGCGTTGGTTCGCCCGTTTCCTCGAACGGCACGAGCGGCTGTGCACGGCGTTCACCCAGGCCGAGAAGCAGGTCAAGGGCAGCGCCTTCGGGTGCCGGATGTGCGGTCAGTGTGCGCTGCCGGCAACCGGCTACGCCTGCCCGATGACCTGCCCTAAGCAGCTGCGCAATGGCCCCTGCGGAGGGGTGTTGGCCACTGGTGCCTGCGAGGTCTACCCCGACACGCAGTGCGTCTGGGTCACCGCGTACGAGCGGGCCGAGCAGGAGGGCAGAGTCAGCGATCTGACCCTGCTGCAGCGTCCGATCGACCATCGGGAGTGGGGCAAGAGTTCCTGGGTCAACTACTGGCAGGGCCGCGACGCCGACCTGTGGACCACCGATGACGGCCTGACCCGTACCCACCTGGTTCTGACCGATCTACGACTGGTGGCCGGGGGACCGAAGGCATGATCCCCGCCGGTGACGGACGGCTCCGAACCGCGCTGCACTCCGGCCGCTTCGCGGTCACTGCGGAGATCGGGCCGCCGCGCGGGGCCGATGCCGAGGCCATCGCAGCGAAGGCGGAGCTGCTTCGGGACTGGGTGGATGCCGCCAACATCACCGACAACCAGGGCTCGCACACCCGCTTGGCGAGCTGGGCGGGCAGCATCCTGGCGCTGCGCAGCGGTGTCGAGCCAGTCATGCAGTTGACCACCCGCGACCGCAACCGGATCGCGCTGCAATCGGATCTGATCTCGGCCGGCGCCGTCGGCATCCCGAACGTCATGATGCTGTCCGGGGATCATCCCACTTTCGGCGATCATCCCGACGCCATGCCGGTCTTCGACCTGGACAGCGTCCAGCTCATCTGGACCGCACGGCTGATGCGTGACCAGGGACGGCTGCTGTCCGGTAAGCCGGTGAAGCCGGCGCCGCACTGGTTGATCGGCGCGGTCGAGAATCCCTTCGCGCCACCACTGCGCTTTCGTGCCCAACGGATGGGCAAGAAGGTCGCCGCCGGGGCGGAGTTCATCCAGACCCAGTTCGTCTTCGACCTGGATACCTTCGGCCGGTGGATGGGGGAGGTCACCGACCTCGGGCTCGAGCAGCGCTGCGGGGTGATCGCCGGAGTCGGACCGATCCGCACGGTACGGGCAATGGAGTTCATGCAGTCCAAGGTTCCCGGCATCCACATTCCCGACCATGTCGTACGGCGGTTGCGCGGAGTTCCCTCGGATCAGGTTGCGGCGCAAGGGATGGCATTGTGCGTCGAGACCATCGAGACGCTGCGTGAGACGGCCGGTGTGGCCGGCGTACACGTCATGGCCTTCGGTCATGAGCAGGTCGTCCCCGAACTGCTCGAGCGCGCCGGCATCCCGCCACGTACGGCGACCGCGCCCACAGTAACCGGAAGGACACACGATGCTGGTTGAGGTTCGTCCCACCAAGAAACTGCGGGGCGCCAGAGCGCTGGACCTGACGGCGTGCCTGTCACCCATCGTCGACGCCCTGTGCGAGGACGCTCTGGACCTGTCCCGGCTGCGGCTGGTCTGTGACTGGGTGCAGTACAAGAACAATTTCCGGGATGTCATCGACGTACGGCCGATCCTGACGCCGGCTGCGCGCAACGGCGGCAACGCCGAGCCGGACGAGGACAACCTGGAGATCGCAGTCGACCTGCGTCGGTGTGCTGACACCAATCTCGCCGACGTGGTCCGCAACGTATTGGCCCGTCGTGGCGAGCCCGAAGGGCTGGAACGGGTCTATCTCGAGGACTGGTCCACCGGAACCACCAGCCGGATCTGGGAGTTCAATTCGCTGTACTGGCGCTTCCTCGGGGTCTGGGAGAAGGCGACGGGTCGGTTGTATGAGCAGGCGTTGCCCGGCGGGGAGAGCGATGCTCGAAACATCGCCGGCGTCCACGAGCTCATCAAAGAGATGTTCGTCGTCTGGGATGATCTGGCCGCGCACAACGCTCTGCCCGACGAGCTGTACGTCATCGAACTCGGCGTCGGGAACGGCAACCAGGCCAAGACCTGGCTCGACGAGTTCGCAAAACTCGATGCCGAGCACGGAGCGGAGTACTACCGCCGGTTGCACTACATGATGTGCGACTACTCCGAACACGTGCTGGCACTGGCCCGAGAAAACGTGTCCGACCATGCCGCCCACGTGAGTTCGTTCGCCCTGGACGCGACCACCCCGATGACCGCATTGGGTTTCCTGCGTTACAAGGTCTTCCTGGTCTACATCTCCAACGTCTACGACAACCTGCCGACCGAGGACGTTGCCCAGATCGGTGGGCACACCTACCGTGCCGAGATCCGAGCCTATGTTGGGAAGGCCGACGCTGCGCGCATCGCCGAGGAGTTCGGGCTCGAGCCCGGCAAGCTGGTCGGCGCGATCGACAAACTCCTCTCGCTCGGCCCGGACATGCTGGTCGACGCCCTGTCGGACCACTTCCCGGATGTCGCTCGCGCGGCGGCCTTCTGGATGGCTGTCTGGGATGCGCTGAAGCTGGAGGAGCGCTACGCGCCGATGTCCGGACTGGACCTCTACGAGATCGCACCCGGGGTCAATGGGGAGATGCTCCGGCCGCTGCTCGAGCGGCACGGTGACGTACGGATGCAGGTCAGCAACGGAGCGAT
>JACCUM010000116.1 GCA_013811805.1 Geodermatophilaceae bacterium
ACCGAGGCTGCGCTGAGCTGATCGGAGATGACGCCGGTGACCCGATCGGCCAGTTCATGGGCCTCGTCGATGATCACCACCTGGTGCTCGGGCAGCATGGCTCGGCCCTCGAAGGCATCGATGGCCATAAAAGCGTGGTTGGTCACGACGATGTCGGACTCGCGGGCCTTGGCCCGGGCCAGCTCGCTGAAACAGGTCGCCGCCTGCGGGCAGCGTTGCCCGCCAAGGCATTCATGGGCTGTCACCGAGACCTGCCGCCACGCTCGATCGGGCACCCCCGGCACAAGCTCGGATCTGTCACCGGTCTTCGAGGACTCGACCCATTCCCGAAGCCGTACCACCGCCGCCCCCAACGATGAGGCCGGGCCGCTGGCTGCGGCCGCGTCGAAGAGGGTCGGCTCCTCCGCGGGATACCCCCCGGCCAGCTTGTGCCGGCAGGCATAGTGCGCCCGGCCCTTGACCAGCGCCACCTCGGGTCGCCGGTAGAGCAACGGTTCGAGAGCATCGACGAGCACCGGTAGATCGTGGTCCACGATCTGAGCCTGCAGAGCCAGCGTCGCCGTAGATACCACGACCGGTTCGCCGTTCTGGACCGCGTGCCGTAGAGCAGGTACCAAGTAGGCCAACGACTTCCCGGTTCCGGTGCCGGCCTGGACGAGAAGATGCTCGTCGGTGCGCATCGCCGCCTCGACGGCGGTTGCCATCTGTTGCTGGCCCGAGCGCGGAGTCCCGTCGATCGCACTCACAGCGACCGCAAGCAGATCGGTCACCGGCGGAATCGCCGGCAAGCGGGATCGTCCAGGCACTGGTCGAGGGTAGGGCTGTTCACCACGTCAAGGGAGCAGGCGGCGGTAGCGGACCTCGTCGATCGGCGGCCCGAAGGAGTCGTCGGTGCGCTCCATGCCGTCCGCAGCCCACCCGGCCGCCTCGTAGAACCTGCGGGCCCGAGAGTTTCCGGTCGCCACCCACAGGACGGCCGCGGGGAATCCGAGCCGGCTCAGTTCAGCTGTGGCGGCGAGGAGGAGTCTCTGCCCCAGACCCCGCCCCCACACGTTCGGGTCGAGGTTGATCGCGTACAGCTCACCGAGCTCTGATCCGTTGGCACCGCCGTCGCGCACCGGCCCGACGAGCGCGAAACCCACCGGGTCGTCCTGCGGATCGATACAGACCACGAGCCGTGACGACTCGGGGCGGGTAGTAGCCAAACCGCGCGCCCACCTGTCACCGCGCTCGTCGGGATCGAGTCCGTCGAGGAAGGCATCCGGCATTATGCCGCGATAGGCGGCCTGCCAAGCCCGCACATGCACCCGGCCCAGGGCCGCAGCATCCGCCGGCACGGCGAGGCGGATCTGTGCCGACGGCGCGGTCATGTACTGGATATCCGATCGAGGATGGCGGCGGTCAACTGGTCCGGCGCGTGCTCCGGAATCCAATGCGAGACGCCATCGAGAATGACGAAACGATATGTGGCGTCGACGAATTCGCCACACTTCTGCGCTGCCGCCTGACCCACCGCGAGATCTTCGGTACTCCACACGTACGTCGTCGGCACTGCGACCGGTGGCATGTCGGCGACCTCCTGGCGGCTCATGGCGCGGTACCAGTTCAGCGTTGCGGTCAGAGCGCCGGGCTCCGAGAGCACCGCCACGTAATGCTCGACGGCGTCGGCGGGCAGGCCGGTGAGCATCCTTCGCAGCCGTCGGGCGCCGTCCTCGAGCAGGACCTGTTCTGCCTTGCCCTCCTTCCAGAACAGCAAGATGTAGGCGGAGCGCTCCTGCTGGTCGCTGTCGTTGCGGAAGGCCCAGCCGAAGGCCAACGGATGCGGTACGGCGACAGCGGTCAGCGAGCGGACGCGTTCGGGATGCCAGGTGCCAAGGCACCAGGCGACGTTCGCGCCCCAGTCGTGGCCGACGACGTCCACAGTGGAGATGTCGAGGGCATCGAGGACGCCGATCGCGTCGGAGACGATGGGGCGCATTCCGTAGGCCTCGACCCCGGAGGGACGCGCGCCGGGAGAATAACCACGCTGATCGGGCACGATCACCCGGTGCCCAGCCCGTACCAGGTTCTCGCGTACGGCGTCCCAACTACGTCCGGTCTCCGGGAACCCGTGCAACAACAGCACGGGTCGACCGTCCTGCGGCCCGTCCACGGTGACGTCGAAGGTCAACTCGGCTACCGATATCTGCATACGATCGAGCCTGCCAGAGTGTGGTCGTGGATCGGAGTCCCGTGCAGCAGTTCGGTCCGTACCGGATCGAGGGCGTGCTCGGCCGTGGCGGGATGGGCGCGGTCTACCGGGCCTACGACGAGACCCATGACCGGCACGTCGCCCTCAAGTTGCTCACCGAGAGCTTGGCCGACGACGCCGGTTATCGGGAGCGTTTCCGGCGCGAGTCGCAAGTGGCCGCCCGGCTGCGGGACCCCCACGTGATCCCGATCCATTCCTACGGCGAGATCGACGGCCGGCTGTTCCTGGACATGCGGCTGGTCGAGGGGGAGGACCTCGGCGAAGCACTCGACCGCGACGGGCCGATGTCCCCGGAGCGGGCGGTCAACATCATCGCCCAGGTCGCCCGGGCCCTGGATGCTGCACATGACGATGGACTGATCCACCGCGACGTCAAGCCGTCCAACGTGCTACTCAGCAACCCGGGCAGCGGCGACGACTTCATCTATCTGGTCGACTTCGGCATCGCTCGCACCATCGGCTCGGGCAAGGCGGCTGCGCTCACCCATACGGGGGCGGCCCTCGGCAGCTTCGACTACATGGCACCGGAACGCTTCCTCGAGGTAGCCGTCGATCGCCGTACCGACGTGTATTCACTGGCCTGCCTGCTCTACGAGTGCCTGATGGCGAGCCGGCCGTTCAACGGCGATGGCCTGCCGACCCTGATGTATGCCCACCTCAACGTGCCGCCGCCGAGCCCCTCCACCCAACGATCCGGCATTCCCTACGGCCTGGACCAGGTGATCGCGACCGGAATGGCCAAGCGGCCCGATCAGCGCTTCGCCCGGGCCGGCGAACTCGGGGCCGCGGCTCGAGCGGCCCTTGCCGGTGCCCGGTCCCAACCGTGTCACCCGGGGGGTCCCGGCCCATCCGGAAACCACGGCCGCCACCCTGGGCCGTGGTCGGGTCCGCCGCACCCAGGCACGCCCTACCCCGGCCCTGGCAGTGACCCCGGACTCAGACGACCCTCACCACCAGTTCCCGCCGGGCCACCACCCCGTCCGGGATCGGTCCCCGGTCGGGTCCAGGTGCCACCGGTCGACCCGGGATCGCGGCGGGGCCGGCTGGTGGCGGCGGCCATCATCGCGGTCGTGGTGCTCGCCATCGCAGTAACCCTCGCCGTGACGCTGGGTACTGGCGCGAATCCCTCGACGACAGCGCCGGCCGCGATGACGAGCACCGCCAGCGCTACCCCGAGCGAGGAGTTGCCGGCGGGTGGCATTCTCGACGGTGCCGGCGGTTCCGGCGCACAGGAGCGGGCTGGACCGGCTGACCCGACCGACGAGTCTGCCCTGCGTGCTCTGATCCCGCTCGACTTCACCGCGAGCCGCTGTACGGCCACTGGGAGGCCGGTCGACGACGGTTCGCTGGCTGCCTTGACCTGCGGCGCGAGCATCTCCGCACCCGGTGCCAACGCGAGCGATTTCTTCCTCTACGAGAACGGCGATGACCTAGACGGGGCCTTCCAGACCTACGTACAGGAGCGCTCGCTGGACGAACTTCCGTCGAATGATGGGGCCGAATGCGGTGCCGAGCAGGGGTTCGGCGAATACACCCAGGGCGGGCCGGTAGTGGGCGCACTCGCCTGTTACATCGACTCCCAGAACACCGCCCACCTGGTCTGGACCAACACCGAACTGAAGGTCTTCGCGATCACCTCCGCGGCCAGCGGTGACGCGGCCGGGTTGCGCGCGCTCTACGACTGGTGGGTGGCCCGCGGGCAGATCACCCGCCGCTGACTCACAGCGCACCGTGCAGGGGTTCGAAGACGAAGCTGCGCTCCCCGATGCGTACCTGCATGCCGGGCAGCATCCGGATCGGCTGACCCGGGACGAGGGCCGACCAGTGCTCGGCGCCCCGCTCGGCGACCAGCGTGCCGTTCGCCGAGCCACAGTCGACCAGCAACACATCCCAGTCCTCGAGCCGGATCTCGGCGTGCCGACGCGAAATCATTCCGCCGGTGTCGAAGAGCACCAGCGGGCGCAGCCGTCCACTGCGTACCCGCTCGTCGATGTCGGGTTCGCGGCCAAGCAGATAGCTCTCGTCCAAGGCGAAGCTGGCCCCGTTGTCGAAGACCAACAGCCCCAGCGGTGGCCGCGGTCCTTCGACGTAGACGCCCGTGCTCTCAGCCATCCTGATGCCGCAGAGCGCACAGAACAACGCGCGCGGGTCGTTGAGGTGGCCGGCCCGGCAGCGATACCCATGAACGCGGGTACCAGCCAGCGGCTCGCCGCCCTGCGCTATGGCGATCGCCGGCAGTTCAGTCGGGGGCGAGGCCAAGACGGCGGCGCTTCCAGGAACGACCCCGGCACGCAGATCGAAGGGTCGAGCCGGCCGGTGATCCGGCGCCGCGCTGGTGGACTCCGCGCCGGATCCCCCGAGACGTAGGAGCAGCGGAGCAGGTGGCCAATCGACCTCGCGGGTCAGTAGGACGCCTTCGTCGCAGACCAGGCGCCATCCGCGCTCGGGCACCGCCGCCGTCCCGGTCCCTGCGAGCACGATGGCCAGCCCGTCGTCGGTCGCGGCGACCAGAGCGAGATCGGAGGGACCGCCGCCGGTCTCGAACAGTGAGCGCAGTTCACGACTCAGGCGGCACCCCGGCGCCCGAGTGTCGCCCTCGCCGCCGGTCTCGAGCAGGTGCAAGACGGTGTGCAGGACGAGGTCACCCTCGTCGGAGGCTGGTGTCCCGGCCACGAGCAGGACGCCGGGCATCCGGGCCACGACATCGGACCCGGGCCGGATCGTGACCGTCATCCGGTCGAAGGCGACCTCTTGGCTCACCCGAACAGCCTCCCTCCACGCCAGCGTCGACGGACGAGCAGGACCCGGATCGGTCCGGAGAGCACCGCCCAGATGAGCAGCCAGGTGGAGATGAACAGAGTCCAGAATCCGCGAGCGGTCACCGGTACCTCCCATAGCCAGGTGCCACTGTCCAGCAACAGCCAGAGCACCAGTCCCTCGGGCACCCCGGCCAGCAGCGAGAACCCGGTGGGCCAGTCCTTGTCCCATCGGAACTGTTGCAACAGGTGGTAGGCCAACTCCCAGGCCACGCCAAGCACGATGATCAGTCCCAGCACGGTGAACGACATCTCGTAGGACGAGCCCAGTGGCAGCCTCGTCGGCAGGATCGGCGTGACCAGCGCGGTCCAGATCCCGCCGATCACCCCGAACAGCACGATCCGGGTCTGGATCCGGCCGGCCAGCGAATAGGTCATCGAGCGCTCAGATGGGCCGGTTGGCGGCCCAGCGCACCCATTGCCGGACCGACCTCGAGACATCCAGACGAGCGCAGAACCCCTGGGCGGCGAGGTCGTCGGCGATCTCCTGCGCGGCGATCTGGAGCCCGAGGAAGGTGTCCTCCCCGGCGAGGTAGCCGCCGTGGGTCGCCGCACCCGAGGCGTAGAGCCGGCCCTTGCCGCTGCGCGTGCCTCGCACCTCGAAGGAGGGGTCCACATCCAAGCCGCCCAGTGGATTCCGACCCGCATTCGAATGGTGCAACAGGTCGGCGAGGATCCGCTGCTCGCCGATGTCGGGCTGCAGTCCGGTGCAGTCGACGACGAAGGACACCTGCGCCATCAGGACGCTGTCCCGCGCCTGGATCCGCGCCGAGATGAGGTCATCGGATTGGGGGTCGAGCGCCTCGACCTCGCCGGCGACGGTCGAATACCAGCCCTGCGCGCGTGCCGTTGCCAGTTGGGCGTGCCAGTCCTTGCGATACGGCGTCGACGGGCCGCCGAGCGAGTCGTAGAACTCCACTCGTCCGGCCCCTTCAGTTGCACCAGCTCGATCGCGTAACTGCCCACCCCACACCGCCTTTGGCTCGTCAAAGGCCTGATAGGCGAAGCCGTCACCGCCGTTGCGCCGCATGAACCTGGGTCCCTGCGGTCCGGGGACGTCGTGGCTCAGGAGATGCACAACCCGCGTCTGCAGTCCGTGGGCGTTGCGTTCCTCGATCAGCCGATGCACCACCCGGGCGGCAACGATCCCGGAACCTCGGACCATGACCGTGCCCGGCCGCCGTCGCAGCTGGTCGTAGACGTGCTCGTGCGGTTCGTAGGCGCTCACCACCCGGCTGGAGTTCCGGGTCGACGCCCGGTAGGCAGCCAGCTCAGGGAGAAATCGCAATCCGGCGTACCCGACGGCCAGATGCACGTGCGCCGACCGGAACGCGATCCGCCTGGCTCCAGTGGCCCGCTCCGGTGGGGTGAGGACGGTGAAGTAGCCGCCGGCCTCCCGGCGACGAACCATCCGTACCTGTCCCTGGGTGACCATCTCCGGATACCGGATCCGGCGGGCTTCGCGGGCCAAGGCGTCGAGCACCTCACCCAGGCGCGGGGTGTAGTGCTCGCCGCAGATCGGTTCGGTGAGCACCTGCCAGAGCGGCCGGAGTGAACCACGAACCGTGTCCGCGCCGAATGCCTCGCGCACGGCAAAGGACGGGAAGCCCCAGAGATTGTCGGGACAGGACGAGGAGTCCGAGCGCAGCCGGTCCCCGCGCGAGATCTGGGACACCCGAGTCAGATACGCGAAGCTCTCCCAGGGAGCGCTCAGTGGCGTGAGCACCTGCAGAGATTCGGGCCGGACCCCGCAGATCCGCAGGTGGTCGACCAACGCGAACGTGCCCAGTCCGCCGCCGACGCAGACCATCGGTGCATCGGCGATCGGGATGCCGGCCTCGAAGAGCAGCTGCTCGGACCAGATGTCGGCATCAAGGAGCTTCCGGGTCAGGTCACCGGTACGAGCAACGAAGGGCCCGGCGGCGGTCATGATGCGGTCACGATAGTGCGGCTGGTGGCCCTGGCTCGGGACGTCGCGCCCACCTGGACCCTCGCCGTACCCTGTGCACGTGACGGACACGTCCACTGCGGGGTGGTACCCCGACCCGGAAGGCCGCCCAGGTCTGGAGCGCTGGTGGAACGGCGTGGGCTGGAGCGAGTCGATCCGGCCCGTGTCGAGTTCCGGCACGGTGCTCACGGCACAGAACCATGACCGGGTCATCACGCAGTACGGGACCAGGTACGCCTCAGCCATCGGCGCGGACACCGACTACTGGGAGCGGCAAGCAACGCCGCAAGGGCCACGGCCGGCCGAAAGCTTCCAGCCGGAGCCGGCGGTCCCGGTCAGCGCACGGCAGGTCGGGGCCGGCGGGGGGTCGCGCGCTGCCTGGATTGCCGGGCTCGTCGGCGCTGTCGTACTGGTGCTGATCATCAGCGTCGTCATCTTCGTCGGGGGTAGTTCGGACGATCCTGGGCTGCCGATCGCCACCGGCGGGCAAACGGAGGCGCCGTCCCGGCCGCCGGGTCAGACCCGGATCGTCGACGAGGAGGCCGGTGTCGCCTATCCGTATCTCGGAGCGTATTGGCTGGAGTTCGTCAACGAGGTGGAGGAGACCACGTCGACGGCGGGGCAGTACATCGTGACGCAGGAGGTGGTGCCCTCGGGTGGCCAATTCATCGCCCAAGTCACGTCGGGTCCGCTGCAGGCAACGTTCGGGTACGCCGGGCCGAGCACCTTCGCCGGCACCATCGCCGCCGTGCAGGCCAGCGTCCGAACGAACTACTACCCCGCCCCCAACGACATCGAGGTGCTGCGTGACGAGGCCGTCACCGTCGACGGCGCCGCGGCCTATCTCCTGGAGTTCAACCTGAGCTGGGACGTCGCCGGCTACGACTCGACGGGGGAGCGGGCGGCGCTGATCCTGATCGAGACCGGACGGCCGGCTCCGGCGCTGATCTACATCTCGATCCCGAACACCCACGCCGAGCTCTACGGCATCGTCGACCGGGTGATCACCGAGATCGACGTCCTGAACTGAGCCTGCGCCGGCGCACCGACGACCGGCCTTCGGATCAGCAGCTATCGTCGCGCGGGTGCCCGTCCGCGTCCCGACCCTGCCCGCCCATCCCCTGCACCGCCTGACCCTGGACAACGGGCTGCGCGTCGTCCTGGCGCCGGATTCGACCGCGCCAGTGGTCGCGGTCGCGGTGTACTACGACGTCGGGATGCGCAGCGAGCCATTGGGCCGCACCGGATTCGCCCATCTCTTCGAACACGTCATGTTCCAAGGCTCGGCGCAGCTACCCAAACTGGAGCATGCCCGCCAGGTGCAGGGAAGCGGTGGGATCTTCAACGGCAGCACGCACCTGGACTACACCAATTACTTCGAGGTACTACCGGCCGGCGCGCTGGAGCGGGCGCTGTTCTGTGAGGCCGACCGGATGGCAGCACCCCTGCTGACCCAGGAGACCATCGACAACCAGATCGACGTGGTCAAGGAGGAGATCCGGGTCAACGTCCTGAACCGGCCGTACGGCGCCTTTCCGTGGTTGCAATTGCCTGAGGTGCTGTTCGACTCCTTCGCCAACACCCACAACGGCTACGGCGACTTCGTCGACCTGGAAAGCGCGACCGCCGAGGATGCCGCTGCTTTCTTCGACTCCTATTACGCGCCCGGAAATGCGGTGCTAGCCGTGGGCGGGGACTTCGACGTCGAGCAGGTGACGCAGTGGGTAGAGCGGTACTTCGCGGGAGTACCTGCTCGTACGACCCCGCAGCGTCCACCCTTCGCCGAGCCCGCCCTGGCCGAGGACCGGCACGCCGAAGTCGTCGATCCGCTCGCCGTGACACCGGCGCTGGCCATCGGCTGGCGGGTTCCCGACCCGGTGGGGGACTTCGAGGGGTTCCTGCCCTACGTCGTGTTGAGCGAACTGATGTCGGACTCCGACGCCTCGCGGCTGGAACAGCGCCTCATCCACCGCGATCACCTGGCGCTGTATCAGGCGATGTACCTCGGGCTGTTCGGTGACCCGTTCGATGCTCGAGACGCCACAGCGCTGATGTTCCAGGCCCACCATGGACAGGACGTCAGCGCCGGACAGGTTCTGGCCGCCGTCGAGGAGGAGCTGAAATCGGTGGCCGAGGAGGGTGTCGGTGAAACCGAGCTCGCCCGGGTGCAGGCACGGATCGCCGCGCAGCTGCTGCGTCAGGCCGACCCGGTGCTCGGTCGTATCCAGGGGTTTGCTGCCGGGGAGTTGATCCACGGCCGGGCGGAGTTCGCGACCGAACTACCGGGTCGGCTGGCGCAGGTGGACGCCGGATCGGTAGCCGCGGCGGCGTCCGCGCTGGGCACCCAGCACCGAGCCGTACTCGAGCTGGTTCCAGGGGCGCGAGCGTGAGCCTCCTGGGCGAGGATCCGTCCGCGATGGTCCTGCCGCCTTTGATCGAGGCACGGTCGGCGCGGGCACCTCGGGCGGCCGCCGCGACTCTGCCCAACGGGCTGGACACGATGGTCGTACGACGCCCTACCGTTCCGATGGTCGAGGTGCGACTGCACATCCCGCTACCGATGGCCAACAGCCGCACCGCAGCAGCCGCCATCGCGCGTGGCTCCTTGATGTCGTCATCGATGCTGTTCGGAACCGCCCAGCGCGATCAGCGCCAACTTGCCAACGACCTCGCAGCCGTGGGCGCGGACCTGGCCGTCTCGGCCGACGCGGATCGGCTGCTGTTCTCGACGGCGGTCCTGCGCACCGGACTGTCCACTGTGCTCGATCTGCTTGCCGAGATCCTCACGTCGGCGTCCTACCCGTCGGCAGAGGTGGTGGCCGAGCGCGATCGGCTGGGTCAACGGATCGCGATGGCGCTCACCCAGCCGGGCGTCGTCGCCCGGATGGCGCGTTCCCGGCGGCTGTTCGGCGACCACCCGTACGCACACACCATGCCTGACCCGTCCATGGTGGCCGAGCTGGACGCAGGCACGCTGCGGCGCAGCCATCGCGACCGGGCACGGCCGTACGGTGCAACGCTTGTCGTCGTCGGCGACGTACAGCCGGCGACAGTGGCCAAGCAGGCGAGTTCTGCCTTTGCGGACTGGGTCGGTCCTGCGCGGGGCTCGAGGGTCCTGACGCTGCCGGACTTCGAGCCGGGCGGGATCACCCTGGTGGACCGGCCCGGTGCCGTGCAGTCCAACATCCGGATCGGTGGCGCGGCGGTGGGCCGTCGTGATCCGGCCTACGCCGCACTGAAGTTGGCCAACCTGATCTTCGGTGGCTACTTCTCCTCACGGTTGACCGAGAATCTCAGGGAGCGCAACGGCTTCACCTACAGCCCGCACAGCGGGGTCGACAACGCCGCGGCCGGTTCCACCTTCATCGTCGACGCCGACGTGGCCACTGAAGTGACCGCGCGCGCCGTACACGAAACCTGGTACGAACTCGGTCGGATGGCGCTGGCGCCGGTGACCCAGGACGAACTGGACCTGGCGCGACGGTACGCATTGGGCACGCTGGCATTGTCCACCGCAACCCAAGCCGGACTTGCCTCCACCTTGACCAGCCTTGTTGGACAGGGTCTTTCGGCCTCCTGGCTGGCCGACCACCAGAAGGCCGTAGCCGGTGTGACGATCGCCGATGTGCAGGAGGCCGCGCGCCGTTATTTTGCGGTGAGCTCGTTGGCCACCGTCGTCGTCGGGGATGCCACGGTGGTCGAGGATTCGCTGCGCTCGTTGGCCGTGATCCGGAATCCAGAGTGAGCCAGGAGCGGCCAGCGGCACCGCCGTACACCCAGCCCGTACGGCCGGCTTTGTCCCGCGCCGTACACGATCGGGATGGGCTCCGGCGGGCGGAGCTGAACGATACCCTGCACCGGCACCCCGATCTGCGCGTCCTCATGGTCACCGATGACTACCTCGTGCCCACCGTCGAGGCAGACCGGGGACCGGCGCTGGACCTGCGCAGAGGCGACACGGTGCACTCCGAGCCGGCGGGTTGGAGCTATCTCGGTAGGCACGACGGGGTCGCCTACGCGATGGCGCGGGGGAGCCGCGACATCCGGGCCGACCGATGGGTGGGGCTTCGAGAGATCGGCGCCGAGGTCGACGACCTGGACGCTGGGCTGCTGGTCGAGGCGGTGGGTCTGGCCCAGTGGCAGGACCGATCCTTGCACTGCCCACTGTGCGGCGCGGTCACCGAGCTGCGGGACGCCGGGTGGGTACGGCACTGCCCGGCCGACGGGACCGAGATCTTCCCGCGCACCGACCCGGCGATGATCGTGCTGGTGCACGACGGGGCCGACCGCTGTGTGCTGGGCCGGCAATCGATCTGGCCGCCCGACCGCTTCTCGGTACTGGCCGGCTTCGTCGAGCCGGGGGAGTCAGCTGAGCAGGCGGTGGCCCGGGAGGTCTTCGAAGAGGTGGGGCTGAGCGTCACCGACATCCGCTACGTGACCAGCCAGCCGTGGCCTCTGCCGCAGTCGCTGATGCTCGGCTTCACCGCGCAGGTGGACGGTGATCAGCGACTGGTCGTCGACCAGAAGGAACTTGCCGAGGCCGACTGGTTCTCGCGGGCCGATCTCGTCAGAGCGGACCGGGTACGGCCGAAACTGCCGCCCCCGGTATCGATCGCCTACCAGCTGATCACGGACTGGCTCGGCGAGAAACCGGCCACCCCGGCCTGGACCTGACGCCCCGTCTGAACGTTATGCGCATAACGTCCCGGAATTCGGCCCGGATCGGAACGTTATGCGCATAACGTCCGAGACGTATCAGGCGGCGGCGAGCTGGGACTTGATCTGCTCGATCGTTGGGTTCGTCAATGCGGTGCCGTCCGGGAAGATCAGCGTCGGCACGGTCTGGTTGCCACCGTTGGCCTTCTCCACGAGATCCGCGGCGGCCGGGTCGCTCTCGATGTTGACCTCGGCGAACTCGATTCCCTCGTTGTTCAGGTGACGCTTCAGGCGCACGCAGTAGCCGCACCAGCTGGTCGTGTACATGGTCACCTGCGGGGAACTCATGAAAATCCTTCCGGTTGAGTCGTGGTCATCGGAGACAACGCTGTCGTGCCGACATCTCTTCCCCTCGTCCACAGCGCAGGGCTGCCCGTTCACCTGACCCGCCCTGAACCGGACCGAGTCGCTGCGGGCTGGGAGTATTCGGCCGTGGAGCTGATTGCCGGGCTGGATCAGGAGCAGCAGCGGGCCGCGCAGGCCGTCCGAGGGCCGGTCTGCATCCTCGCCGGGGCGGGCACCGGGAAGACCCGGACCATCACCCACCGCATCGCCCACGCCGTCGCCTCCGGGCAGGTCGTGGCCGGCCAGGTGCTGGCGGTGACCTTCACGGCCCGCGCCGCAGGCGAACTCCGCTCCCGGCTGCGGCAGTTGGGCGCTGACGGGGTCAGCGCCCGGACCTTCCATGCTGCAGCGCTGGCCCAGCTCAAGTACTTCGCGCCCCGGGTGCTCGGCGGTCCCATCCCGCCGCTGGTCGAGAACAAGGCCCGGCTGGTGGCCGCGGCCGCTTCCGCGGTAGGGGGACATCCGGATCGAGCCTTGGTACGGGATCTGGCCGGTGAGATCGAATGGGCCAAGACCAGCCTGATCGCCCCGGAGGACTACCGCGAGCGGGCCGCGGCCGCCGACCGGCACGCTCCGCTGGAGTTTGCGAAGGTGGCTTCCGCGTACGCCCGCTACGAGCAGGCGAAGTCCGATCAGGGTGCTCTGGACTTCGAGGATCTGCTCCTGGTTACGGCCTACTCCCTGGAATCGCATCGGGACGTCTGCGACGAGGTGCGCGCCCGATATCGCTATTTCGTGGTCGACGAGTACCAGGACGTCAACCCGTTGCAGCAGCGATTGCTCGACGTATGGCTGG
>JACCUM010000119.1 GCA_013811805.1 Geodermatophilaceae bacterium
CGGACACCTCGATCCGCGCGTTCCGCGACGAGGTCGTCTCGGTGATCGGTGCCCGCAATCTCGTCGACGTACGGTCCCCTGACGAGTTCGCCGGCCGCTTGGTCGCCCCCGCGCACCTGCCGCAGGAAGGCGCGCAGCGTCCCGGCCACATTCCCGGGGCGATCAGCGTGCCGTGGAGCAAGGCGGCCAACGAGGACGGCACGTTCAAGTCCGACGAGGATCTGACCACGCTCTACGCCGATGCCGGGATCGACGGGGACAAGGACACGATCGCCTACTGCCGCATCGGTGAGCGTTCCTCGCATACCTGGTTCGTGCTGCGGGAGTTGCTGGGGCACAAGAACGTCAAGAACTACGACGGCTCCTGGACCGAGTACGGTTCGCTGGTCGGTGTGCCGATCGAGCTGGGCGACCCGAAGTAGGCATGGCGATGTGTGGAGCTCCTGCGCAGAAGGCCAATGGTGCCGGCCTGGAAGGCGTCGACCTGAAGACCCAGACGGTCATCCAGGGGGTCGTCGAGTCCGACGGCGCACCCGTGCCGGCGGCCTACGTGCGGCTGCTCGACGCGTCAGGTGAGTTCACCGCCGAGGTGGTCACCAGCGCGACCGGCGACTACCGCTTCTTCGCAGCGCCGGGGTCATGGACGGTGCGTGCGCTGTCCTCGATCGGGCGCGGCGAGGCGGCGGTTGTCGCCGAACGCGGCCTGACCGAGACCGCGATCTCGCTGACCTGACGGCGGACGGCGCGGGGGCGGGTCCGTACGACCGCGGCGAGTTAGTCTCGACGCCGTGGGGACGGCGCTGGCGATCGCGTTCGTCGTCGTGTGCGCCGTGATGGTCGCGCTGCTCTTGAGGGTTGCCTGGAGTGTCTACAAGGGACCGCAGGGATGAATCCCAATCCTGTTCCCGCCCTCCCCATTCCGGCTGATACCACCGATGTGCGCAGCGGCCCGGACGTACATCCGGGGATCCTGCCGTTGCTGCCGCTGCTGGGTGAATGGACCGGCGTCGGTCAGGGCGACTACCCGACGATCGAGGAGTTCCACTACGGCCAGTGGATCCGGTTCAGTCACGACGGGCGGCCGTTCCTGGCCTACGAATCCCGGACCTGGCTGATCGGGCTGGACGGCGAGATCATCCGCCCGGCCGCCCGTGAGGTGGGCTGGTGGCGGTCCAGCGGCGGAGATGACTTCGAAGCTCTCCTCGCCCATCCGACCGGCATCGTCGAGGTCTACGTCGGGCGCTCGATGACCACCACGTCGTGGGAACTGGCCACCGACGTCGTCGCCCGGACCGCGACGGCCAAGGAGGTCGCGGCCAACAAGCGGCTCTACGGCATCGTCGACGGCGCGCTGATGTACGCCGTCGACATGGCCGCCCAAGGGCAGGAACTGCAGCCGCATCTTTCCGCCCGGCTCGAGCGAGTCGTACCGCTGCCGCCGCTGTGATCGAGTCGGGGAAGAAAGTGGTGGCGAAGTAGCCGATCTCGTCGTAGCGTGCTCCGTACACGAGAGAGGAGGTGGTCCGAACCTTGCATACTTATCGGACGCGTGAGGTGGCTGTCCGCTAGCCGCCGTCGAAGCGACCATCGCCTCTTGTAGACGGCGGTCGGCGACAACCGGACAGTTCCCCTGCCCTCGGGCTGTCGGCCAGTCCAGCCGACCCATTCATGACGCGCCATGCGGTGCGCTGAGCGGAGCAGCCCGGGGGCTGTCCACGTCCACACCCGTGTCGAGAGTCGATCCGTTCGGCGTGGCGGGTCCTACGCGGGTCACCGTAGGTCCGGATACGGTCGGACGGGGACGCCAGCGCCGGGTTCGGCGCCTAATCTCATTCCCGTGGCGCAACCCTCGTCCCGTCCCGATGGGGCCTTGTCCCGCTGGCTGCGCTGGTCGGCGGATCGGGGCTGGGGCGGTGGCCTCTGGCCGCATACGTCGGGCGGTCCCTGGGCACATGCCCCGGGAGAGCCGGGGCGACGTAGCGCCATGCTGCACGCCCTGTTTGCCGTCGCCGCTGCGGTGGGGATGTCGCTGGGTACCCGCGGAACCGGCAGGTACCAGACCGATCGGGTCGACGTGGATGCCCTTGCCTTCATCCTGATCGCCGGGATGGCCCTGGGCCTGTTCTTTCGCCGTACCGCGCCGCTGGCCGGATTCGCGATCACCACGGGAGCAACGGCGTTGTACTTCGGCGTGGGCTACCCGGCCGGCCCGGCGTTCTTCGCGATCTGCTTCCTGATGGTGGAGGTCGCGCTCTGGCTGCCGACCAGGACGTCGTTGATCGCCTGCTCGTTCGCGGTCGTGACGGTGATCGGCAGCGAGGCGATCGGCCGGATCGTGGACGGCGGCAGTCTCAGCGGGTTCGCCCCCTATCTGGGGTGGCTGCTGGTGCCGTGGGCGGTCGGTGCGGTCAAGCGGGCATGGCAGGAGAGCAGGACCCAGCAACAGTCCGAACAGGCCCAACAGCGTCGGTACGAGGAGCGCCTTGCGGTGGTCCGTGAAGTGCATGACGTCGTGGGGCACGGACTCGCGGTCATCAACATGCAGGCCGGCGTCGCGCTGCACGTCCTGGACCGGCGGCCGGAGCAGGCTGAGATCGCATTGACCGCGATCAAGCGGGCCAGCAAGGACTCACTCGACGAACTGCGCGCCACGCTGGCCGTGTTCCGCCATGCTGACGGTGCGGCTCCGTTGCGCCCGATGCCTGGTCTGGGCGACCTTCCCGACCTGGTGTCCTCCGTGCGGGTGGGTGGCCTCACGGCGGAGTTGAGCATCACCGGCCGGCCTCGGGCGGCACCGTCCAGTGTGGATCTCGCTGCCTATCGAATCGTCCAGGAATCGCTGACCAACGTTGTACGCCATGCCCGCGCCACGTATGTCACCGTGACGGTCGACTATCAGCAGGACGCGATCTCGGTGCTGGTCGTCGACGACGGCATGGGCCCCATGCCGGGACCTGATGCGGGGCAAGGGGTTATCGGAATGCGGGAACGGGCGACCTCACTGGGTGGCCGGCTCTCGGCGGGGCGGGGGGCCAACGGCGGGTTCGTCGTCGATGCGTGGCTTCCGCTGCCCGAGCACGACTCGGGCCCTGATCGAGAGCCCCTGCCAGCTGCCTCACCACGTCCGAACGACTTGGCCGCCGAACACGTTTCGGGCAGATCGCGGTGATTCGGGTCGCGGTCGCCGACGACCAGTCCCTCGTACGGCTCGGCGTCGGAGTTCTGGTCGAGACGGAGGACGACCTCGAGTTGGTGGGATCGGCCGAGGACGGTCAGCAGGCTGTCGCGCTGGCTCGGCGCGAGCGCCCCGACGTGTTCCTGATGGACATCCGGATGCCGGTCAAGGACGGCCTTTCCGCGTTGCGCGAGATCGTCGAGGACCCTTCCTGCGCCGATACCCGCGTCATCATGCTGACCACTTTCGAGCTCGACGAGTACGTGTTCGAAGCTCTGCGCGGCGGGGCGAGTGGGTTCCTGATCAAGGACGGCGAACCGGCCGAACTCCTGCATGCGATCCGCGTGGTCGCCGACGGTGGGTCGTTGTTGGCCTCATCGGTGACCCGCAAGCTGATCGAGGAATTCGCGACGCGGCAACCGAACCGGACGGTGCCGCATCCGCGACTGGACTCCTTGACCGTCCGGGAGCGGGAGATCGTCGGCTGGGTGGCGACCGGTCGCTCCAACGACGAGATCGCCGCCGCTCTTGTCGTGAGCCCGGCGACCGTACGAACGCACGTCGGGCGTGCGATGAGCAAGCTGGGTGCGCGAGACCGGGCGCAGTTGGTCGTGTTCGCCTACCAGTCCGGGTTGGCTCCTTAGGACCTGTGCTGTAGGTCAGGCGGTCGCGGCGCAACTGCTGGTGGCTGGCGCTGGGGAGGAAAGACGCGGCAACGGGTTGGAGTCGTGGGGTGGTCGGGGCCGGCGGCCGGCCGGCGGTTCCGGACGTCGTACCCGAACGCAGAATAGTTGTCGAATGCCCCCGAAAGGGGTTGCCTTGTAGCCGAATACAAGCAGACTCGAACACATGTTCGAAGCCGCGCGCTACGCGGAGTGGGCGGCTCAGGGCTACCCACCCGAGGTCGATGTCGACGCCCTGCAGGCCCGCCATCCCTGGGCCAGCCAATACTTCCAGGACGATCCGGCCTGGATCCCCGACCCGGCCTGGCTGGCCGAACTCGAGGCGATGCCGTCCCCGCCGCCGGACCGGGTCTACCTCGACGAGGACCGGCCCCTATACGACCGCGACCCGGACACGTTCACCGACGCTAAGGCGATCACCCGGCTGATCGAGGTCGAGGCCGGGATCGCCGCTGCCCATGCGCTGCGGGCCCGGCTGGTCGCCCTGATCGCCGCCCAACGTCCCGCCACCGGGGACCGGCCGGAGGGGCGGCCCGGAGCGGCCGGCTGGGAGACCC
>JACCUM010000120.1 GCA_013811805.1 Geodermatophilaceae bacterium
CATTCGTACGGGCGTTCCAGGTCTGCCAGCCTGGTTGGTGGATGCCCTTGTCGACGGCCAGCGCGCGTACGGCCTTGACGATGTCGACTGTGCGGGTACGGAAGCGGTAGAAGTCCCCCGTGAACAGCGTGTTGGGACATCGCAGCTCGCAGGCTCCGCACTGGGTGCAGTTGACGTAGTCGGCGGCGATGTCCGCGACCTCGAGCTGCCCCTTCTCCATGGCTACGACGTTGGCGTGGAACGCGGTGGGGGCCCACGACTCGTTGCGCGTCACCTGCACGACCGGGCAGACCTCGCGGCAGAACTTATGGCCCGAGGAGTAGCAGTTGTACGCGGCGTTGTGCCATTGCTCGACGAACTCCGCTGTCTGCGGATCGGAGAGGGCGATCTCGACGGGGCCGGCGATCGTGTCGGGAAACTCGGCAAGCTCAGGTGCGTTGTCGCTCATCCCCGGTGTGAACGGCTCCGCGAGCACGTCCGCAGCCGCATCGGGCCAACTCTCGGTCTGAGTCATCCAGGCACTCCTCACCGTCGAGGGATGTCGCTCTCCGCACGCGCCGATCCGACACGTGACCTGAACCTATGAGCCCATATTTGTCAGGGCAAGAGGTAGCCGCCGGGCCACGGGCGAGGGACCTTTGCCTACCTGGTGTCCGGACACACCGACGTCGCGGTCGGCGTGTCGGCGCACGCGATAGGAAAGGCGGGCTTCGAGCGAGACCGCCTCGGCAATCGGGAGGGAATCAGGGTCCAGAGTTGCGGTTGGGGCGCCAGCGGGCGTGGCCGGTTTCGCGCGCCCCCTCGCGGGCCAACTGCAAGCGGGGCTTCGGGCCGTCGGTACGGCCGGTCTGCGGCGCCCGGGCGCCGGCCTTCCAGGGCAGCGGCCAGGGCGCACCCGGCCCGTCGTACCCCTGCTCGATCGCCGCGTGCAACGTCCAGTTCGGGTCGTAGAGATGCGCCCGGCCGACGGCACACAGGTCGGCCCGCCCGGCCAGCAGCAGCGAATTCACGTCGTCCCAGGAGGAAATGACACCCACCGCGATGGTCGCGATGCCGACCTGATTGCGGATCGCATCGGCGTACGGCGTCTGGTACGAGCGGCCGAAGTCCGGCTTCTCCTCGGGGGCGATCTGCCCGGTGGAGACGTCGATCGCGTCGGCTCCGGCGTCGGCGAAGGCCTGGGCGATCTGCACCGAGTCCGGCCCGGTGATCCCACCCTCGATCCAGTCCGTGGCCGAGATCCGCACACTCATCGGCTTGTCCGCAGGCCAGACCTCGCGGATCGCGGTGAAGACCTCGAGCGGGTAGCGCAGCCGGTTGGCCAGTGAGCCACCGTAGGAGTCGGTGCGCTGGTTGGTGATCGGCGAGATGAACGAGCTGAGCAGGTAACCGTGCGCGCAGTGCAGTTCGAGCAGGTCGAACCCGGCCCGATCCGCTGACACCGCGGCAGCCACGAACTGCTCCCGGATTTCGGCCATCTCCTCGACGGTCAGCTCCCGAGGTGTCTGGTTCACCCCGGCCTTGTACGGCAGTGCCGACGGCGCGACCAGTGGCCAGTTGGCTTCCACGTCCTCCAGCGGCTGGTCGATTCCCTCCCACATCAGCCGGGTGGATCCTTTGCGTCCGGAGTGCCCGAGTTGGATCCCGATCGCCGAGCTGGACTGCTCGTGGACGGCATCGACAATCCGCGACCACGCCAACTCGTGCTCCGGGGCGTACATTCCGGTGCAGCCCAGCGTGATCCGGCCGGGTGCGCTGACGCAGACCATCTCGGTCATCACCAGACCGGCACCGCCCAGCGCCTTCCCGCCGAGGTGCAGCAGGTGGAAGTCCGTCGGGAACCCGTCGACCGAGACGTACATGTCCATCGGTGAGACCACGACCCGGTTGCGCAACGTCAAGCCGCGCAACGAGAATGGCTGGAACATCGGCGGCCGAACCTCCGCGGCGCCGAGACTGCGGGCGTACGCGCGATCCATCGCCTGAGTGAACTCCGGGTCGCGAACCCGCAGGTTGTCGTGGGTGACCCGTCGGCTTCGGGTCAGGATGTTGAACGCGAACAGTGCAGGGTCCTGATGCGTGTACTGGCCCAGATTCTCGAACCACTCCAGGCTGGCCTGGGCAGCCCGCTGGGTGGACTGCACGACCGGACGGCGTTCGGCCTCGTACGCCGTCAGCCCGGCATCCACCGAACATTCCTCGTGCAGGCACGCGGCCAGGGCCAGCGCATCCTCCATGGCCAGCTTGGTCCCGGAGCCGATCGAGAAGTGCGCGGTGTGCGCGGCATCCCCGATCAGGACGAGGTTGTCTTTACGCCACTTCGCGTTTCGTACGGTCGTGAAGCTGATCCACTTCGACCCATTGCCGACAACCTTGTGTCCACTGAGGACATCGGGGAACAGTTCGGTGACCTTGGCGATGGCGGCCTCGTCGTTCTGGCCGGGCGCCAGGGCGCTGGCATCGACCTCGTCGAACCCGGCCGCTCGCCACACGTCATCGGCCATCTCCACGATGAACGTGGAACCGGTTGCGCTGTAGGGGTATCCGTGGATCTGCATCACGCCGTACGGTGTCCGCTCGATGTAGAACTTGAACGCTTCGAAAACCAGGTCAGTGCCCAGCCACATGTACTTGCAATGCCGTACGTCCAATGCGGTGCCGAAGTCCTCGGCGTATCGAGCTCGAACGGCGGAGTTCAGACCGTCGCTGGCCACGACCAGGTCGTACGATCCCGCGAGCTCGTCCAACGGTGGGGCGACCGTACGGAAGTGGGTGATCACGCCGAGGTCGGCACAGCGTTGTTGGAGGATCTGCAGCAGCCGGACCCTGGCCAGCGCGGCGAAGCTGTGCCCGCCGGAGGTGAAGGTCTGGCCGGCGAAATGCACGTCGATGTCGTCCCAGCGGGCGAAATCACGCTGCATTGCTGCGAACACAACTGGGTCGGCGTGCTCGATCCCGCCGAGCGTCTCGTCGGAGAACACCACCCCGAAACCGAACGTGTCGTCGTGCGCGTTGCGCTCCCACACCGTGATCTCGTGCGTCGGGTCGAGCTGCTTGGCGAGAGCGGCGAAGTACAGACCTCCGGGCCCACCGCCAATGACAGCAATCTTCATGCGGATCAAACCTTCTCGCGGGCGCCGCCAGCGGCATCACCGCGGAGCCGGAAGCGCTGCAGCTTGCCGGTGTTGGTCCGCGGCAGTTCGGCGACGAACTCGATCCGCCGCGGATACTTGTACGGTGCGATCGCTGCTTTGGCGTGGGCCTGGAGTTCCTTGGCCTTGACGTCATCGCCGACCACTCCCTCGCGGAGCACGACGTACGCGGTGACCAGCATGTTGCGCTCCGGATCGGGCAAACCGACCACGCCGCACTCGAGCACGTCGGGATGGCCGAGCAACGCGGATTCCACCTCGGGGCCGGCGATGTTGTACCCGGAGGAGATGATCATGTCGTCGGACCGGGCCTGATACCAGAAGTAGCCGTCCGCATCCCGGGTATAGGTGTCGCCGGTCAGGTTCCAGCCGTTCTGCACGTAGGTCGCCTGCCGGTCGTCGGCCAGGTATCGGCAACCGGTGGGCCCCTTGACCGCCAGCCGGCCGAGTTCGCCGACCGCCACCTCGTTCCCGCCGTCGTCGAGTACCGCCGCGATGTACCCGGGCACCGCCAGACCGGTCGTCCCTGGCCGGATCTCGTCGTCCGCGCTGGCGATGAAGATGTGCAGCATCTCGGTGGATCCGATGCCGTCGATGATCTTCAGCCCGGTGGCGCCCTGGAAGGCGGCGAAGACCGCCTTGGGCAACGTCTCTCCGGCCGACACGCAGCGGCGAAGGCTCTTCAGCTGCGCCGGGTCGGGCAACGCGGCCAGCGCTCGATAGGCCGTGGGCGCGGTGAACAGCACGCTGACGCCATGCGTTGCAACGTGCCCGGCCAGCTCGTCCGGACTAGCCCGCTCGACCAGCAGGATCGCCGCCCCGACCGAGAGCGGGAACAGCACCGTCCCGCCGAGCCCGTAGGTGAATGCCAGCGGCGGCGTACCGGTGAACACATCCTCGGGCACGGCTTTCAGGACGTACGCGCCGAAGGTGTCGCAGGTGGCCAGCAGGTCGCGGTGGAAGTGCATGGTCGCTTTGGGCCGGCCGGTCGTGCCGGACGTGAAGGCGAGAATCGCGACATCGTCGGCGGAGGTCTGTACGGCGTCGTAGGTCCTCGGTTTGGCGGCCGCCCGAGAACTCAGGTCATCCGGCGCGTCGCTGCCGTAGGTCAGAGTCACCAACCCGGGCAACGCAG
>JACCUM010000122.1 GCA_013811805.1 Geodermatophilaceae bacterium
TGGCTAGGGTGTGCAGGTGTCCGAATCCGTCACGACCGAGCTGGACGTGCTTCGGGTACGGGGGCAGTTCATGTCCTTGGCCGACGGCTTCGTCCACGTCGACGGCGCCGCAGGCAGCCTGGTGCCCTACTCCGTCGCGTCGGCGGTGGGCAACACCATGCGCACCGCGGTGGCCAATCGTGGCGGCCCGTTCCCAGCCTCGGCCCTGGCCGAGGAACTCGTAAACGCCGGTCGCAGCGCCATCGCGGACCTGGTCGGGGCCGTCCCCGGAGGTGTCGTCCTCGGTCCGAACATGACGTCCCTGACGTACGCGATGTCCCGTGCGCTGGCCAAGAGCTGGCGGCTGGGCGACGAGATCATCGTTTCCCGCCTCGACCACGACGCCAACATCCGGCCGTGGCTGCAGGCAGCCCGCGCTGCCGGGGTCACAGTCCGCTGGGCGGAAGTGGACATCGAGACCTGCGAACTGCCGGAGTGGCAGTACGACGACCTGCTCAACGAACGAACCCGGCTGGTCGCGGTCACAGCGGCCAGCAACGCCGTGGGCACCCGGCCCGATGTGGCTGCCATCGCCAGGCGGGCCCACGACGTCGGGGCCTTGGTGTACGTCGACGCGGTGCACGCGGCCCCTCATTTCCCACTCGACATCAAGGAGTTGGGAGCCGATCTGCTCGCCGTGTCGCCGTACAAGTTCTGCGGCCCGCACCTCGGCGCCGTTACAGCCGACCCGGCTTTCCTGGCCGACCTGCATCCGGACAAGCTCGTCCCCTCACCCGACCGGGTGCCCGAGCGGTTCGAGACCGGTACGCCGCCCTTCGAGCTCTATGCCGGATTGGGTGCGACCGCGGACTATCTGGCCGACCTGATCCCCACGGAGGGCACCCGCGGCGAGCGCATTCAGGCCTCGATGCGCGCAGCGGAGGCCTATGAGCAGAACCTCTTGGTACGGCTGGAGGGCGGCATCCGGGACATGCCCCACGTCACGATTCTCGGCTCTGCTCCGCTGCGTACCCCGACCCTGTCGATCACGGTGCGTGGCGAGCATCCCCGTGAAGTCAACGAGTTCTTGGCCGAACGCGGCATCTGCGCTTGGGACGGCGACTACTACGCGACCGAACTCTTCGACACCCTCGGCGTCAATGCCGAAGGCGGCGCTGTCCGAATCGGCTTGTTGCACTACAACACCGCGACCGAGGTCGACCACATCCTCGACGCGCTGGCCGCCCTGCGCTGACCCGCTCAGCGCGGCACTTCGAGGAGGACCTTGCCCATGTGCGCGCTGCTTTCGACAACTCGGTGTGCTTCGGCGGCCTCAGACATCGGGAGGATCCGGTCGATGATCGGCCGGATCTGACCGCTCTCGACCGACGGCCAGACGTGCTCGCGTACGGCGGCGACGACAGCTCCCTTGCCCGACGGCCCTTTGACCGGTCGCCCGCGTAAGCCAGTGGCGTGCAGGGATGCACGCTTGGCCAGCAGTGCTCCCATGTCGAGCTCACCCTTGCGGCCGCCTTGCATTCCGATGATGACCAGCCGCCCGTCCGGCGCAAGCGACGACACGTTGCGTGACAGGTAGGCCGCGCCCATGTTGTCGAGGATGACGTCCACCCCGCGGCCAGCTGTCAGTCCGGCGATTCGCTCCGCGAAATCCTCCTCGCGGTAGTTGATCGCGGCGGCAGCCCCCAACTCGAGGCAGAAGTCACGCTTGGTCTTCGAGCCCACCGTCACGAACACCGACGCCCCGAGCAGCCCGGCGATCTGGATGGCCATCGTCCCGATACCGCTGGACCCGCCGTGCACGAGCAGCGTGTCACCGGCCGTGAGACCGGCGCGCGTCACCACATTCGACCAGACGGTGCAGATCACCTCCGGGAGGGCGGCCGAAGCCACCAGGTCAAGCTGGTTGGGCCGCGAAAGGACTTGCAGAGCAGGCACACTGACCCGCTCGGCGTATCCACCGCCGGCCAGCAACGCACATACTTCGTCGCCGACCGCCCAGTCCGTGACCTCGGAACCCACTTCGGAGATGACCCCGCTGCACTCCAGGCCGGGGACCTCCGATGCACCGGGCGGCGGCGGGTAATGGCCTTGGCGCTGCATGATGTCGGCGCGGTTGACCGCACTGGCAGCGACGTCGATGACCACCTCGCCCGGTCCGCAAGTCGGCTCATCGACCTCGGCCCAGGTCAGGACTTCGGGTCCACCGAAGGACGGCAGGGTGATGGCGTACACGCCGCCCAACCTACGTCGGTGGGCGGGAGTCCGGACTTTCTCCGGAGAATGTGCGGTCTGGCGAGCGGTTGAGGTGACTTTCTCCGGAGAAAGTCCGTGGACTTTCCAGGAAGCCGCGCAGCAGGGCAGCGGTTCCAGCCAGATGCTCGGTCATCGACTGTCGAGCCGCGGCTGGATCCCCGTCGAGCACCGCCTCCACGATGGCTCGATGCTGGACATTGGAGTTGCGGATGTTGACCGGCAGCCGGGGAATGGCATTGAGCAGGTCGTTGACCTCCGCGCGAACATCCGCGACATACCCGGCCAGGACCGGCAGACCGGCAGCCTCGGCGATGGCCAGATGCAGTCGTGAGTCGATCGGCCGGTAGTCCTCTATCGAGACGGCGCAGGATTCCTCCAACAACCAGCGCAGTTGGGTACCGACGGCCGGAGTCAGGCCACGCGTGGCGGCCAACTCCGCGGCACCGACCTCCAGCACTCGGCGCAGGTCGAGAACGTCGGAGAGCCGCTCGCCGATTCCAGGCAACGCGGCCGCGTCCTGGGCGGAGGGCAGGGCCGGTTCGGGTCGGCGGCGCATGAAGGTTCCGCCACCGCGTCCCCGTACGGACTCGAAGTAGCCTGCCTCGACTAGAGATCGCAGCGCTTCGCGCAGCGTTTCCCGGGCGACGCCGAGGGCTGCGGCCAGCTCCCGTTCACTGGGCAGCCGCTCACCGGGATTGATCACGCCGAGCTTGCCCGCCTGCAGAAGTCGTTCGACGGTCTCTTCGAAGGTCTGGCCGGTGCGGATCGGCCGGAAGACCGGACTGTCGACCAGGCGCCTGCCGGCGCCGGGCATCTTTCCGGCCATCGGTGAAGTATGCCCAGAAGTCCCCTCTCGGGCAGGGCGAGAAAGCCACGTATTTGGGTCTCCAGGAACTCCAGCAACCCGTCAAGGGCACCCTCCCGGCCGATGCCACTCTGCTTCATCCCGCCGAAAGGTGCGGCCGGGTCGCTGATCACGCCGCGATTGATGCCGACCATGCCGCATTCCAGCCGTTCGCTGACCCGCAGTCCGCGACCGAGGTCACCGGTGTAGAGGTAGGCGACCAGGCCGAAGGGAGTGTCGTTGGCCTGGCGTACAGCCTCAGCCTCGGTGGTGAAGGTGACGATCGGGGCGACCGGACCGAAGATCTCCTCGGTAAGGCAGTCAGCATCCTCGGGTACGTCGACGAGAACGGTTGCCGGATAGAAGAAACCGTTCCCGCCCGGACGTTGACCACCGACCAAGGCCCGGGCGCCACCCGAGATGGCGTCCTTCGCCAACCGGTCCACCTTCTCGACCGTCGCTTCGGTGACCAGCGGGCCGAGCTGCACGCCGTCGTCATCGCCGCGGCCCATTGTCATAGCGCCCATCTTCGCGGCCAGCTTTTCGGCGAAGCGGTCCGCCACGGATGCCTCGACGTAGAACCGGTTCGCGGCCGTACAGGCCTCGCCGCCGTTGCGTAGCTTGGCCAGCATCGCGCCCTCGACCGCAGCGTCCAGATCGGCGTCGGCGAAGACCAGGAACGGCGCGTTGCCACCGAGGTCCATCGAGGCGTTCACGACGTTGTCGGCGGCCAGCTGCAACAGCCCCTGACCGACCTTGGTGGAACCGGTGAAGGACAGCTTACGAACGCGGATGTCGGCCAGCGCGATCTCCGAGATCGGCGCTGCTTTGCTGGTCGGCAAGACGTTGACGGCGCCAGCCGGAAGCCCCGCCTCGACCAGGATGTCGGCGATGAGCAGTGCGGTCAGTGGCGTCTCGGCGGCCGGCTTGAGAATGGTCGGACAGCCCGCGGCGATCGCCGGTTCCCACTTGCGGGTCGCCATGGCAGCGGGAAAGTTCCACGGCGTGATCAGCAGTGCGACGCCGACCGGCTGACGGGTCACCAGGATCTTGTTGGTCCCCGCTGGCGCGGTCGTGTAGTTGCCGTCGATGCGTACGGCTTCCTCTGCGTACCAGCGGAAACTCAGCGGCGTACGTCGCCTCGGCCTTGGCGTCGGGAAGGGCCTTGCCGTTCTCGCGCACCATCAGCAGGGCGATGTCCTCGACCCGTTCGGTCATCACCTCGAAGGCGGTACGGAGGATCTCGGCGCGCTGGCGAGGCGGCATCGCAGCCAATTCCGGCAGGGCAGCATAGGCCGCGTCGATGGCCGCGGTGGCGTCCGCGGCAGTGGCGTCAGCGACCGTGCAGACGGTCGACCTGTCAGCCGGGTCGGTGACATCGAACCGATCACCCCCGGACGCGGCGACCCATTTCCCACCTATCAACAGATCCGTGGGCACGGGAAGGGACAGGCCAGCAAACGTCTCGGTGGTCATCGCCTCAGCGTCCCAAACTCCGAGCCGCCAAACCACCTGAAGAGCTCCGCCGGGGACATTACCCCGACACCCCCGAACTCGCGGTCCGTCTCCTCAGGACGTGGCGGACTTCTGCTTCTCGCGGGCGCGGAGGTCCTTGCGGAAGATCTTGCCGCTGGCCGCCTTCGGAATGGCGTCGAGGAATTCGACGTGCCGCACCTTCTTGTGTGGAGCGACCTTGCTGGTCACGAACTCCATCACCTGGTCTGCGGTGAGTTCCTGGCCCGGTACGGGAACGACGAAGGCCTTGGGGGCTTCACCGCCTTCCTCGTCGGGTACGCCGATCACGGCAGCGTCAGCGATCGACGGGTGGCCGAGCAGCACAGCCTCGAGTTCGGCCGGGGCCACCTGGTAGCCCTTGTACTTGATCAGCTCCTTGACCCGGTCGACGATCCAGAAGAACCCGTCGTCATCGACCAGCGCGACATCGCCGGTATGCAGCCAGCCGTCCTCGTCCAACGTCGCCGCCGTGGCCTCGGGGTTGTTCAGATAACCCTTCATGACCTGCGGCCCCCGGACCAAGAGTTCGCCGCGTTCACCCTCGGCGGCCTCCTCACCGGTCTCCGGGTCGACCAGCTTCGATTCGGTGTTGGGCAGCGCAACTCCGACGCACCCGCGCGGCGCCTCGAGAGCGTCGGGCGTGGCATGCGAGACCGGGGACAGCTCGGTCATGCCGTACCCCTGACACACCCGCAGGTTCAGCCGCCGTTCGCACAACTCGGCCAGTTCCTGATCCAACGGAGCGGCCCCGGAGAAGATCACCTGAACTGAGGAGAGGTCGTAGTTTTCTACGATCGGATGCTTGGCCAGCGCCAGCACCATCGGCGGGGCGGCGTAGACCCGGGTGACCTTGTGTTCCTGGATCGCGCCGAGGAACTGCTCGAGGTCGAAGCGCGGCAACGTGACCAGGGAGGCACCCATGGCCAGCCCGATGTTCATCAGCACGGTGAGGCCGTAGATGTGGAAGAACGGGAGTACGGCGATGATCCGCTGGTTCTCGTCGACGTCGAAGAGCGGCTCGCACTGACGGATGTTGGCCACCAGGTTGCGGTGGGTGAGCATCACGCCCTTGGGCAGACCGGTCGTGCCCGACGAGTACGGCAGCGTGATCAGGTCGTTGGCCGCATCGATCGGAACCTGTACGGAGAGGGCGGTGCTCGTGAGCAGATCCTGCAGCGACTCGTGCCCCTCGGCGCCATCGAGCACGATGATCGCCTCGACCGGATGCTTTTCCGCCGCGGCCAGGGCGCGGTCGAGGAACGGCGACACGGTGACCATCAGCTTCGCACCGGCGTCCTTGAGCTGAAAGGCGATCTCCTCGGGCCCGTACAGCGAGTTGATCGTCGTGGAGATCGCACCCGTCCTGGCGATCCCGTGGAAGACCACCGGGTAGTAGATGGTGTTCGGACTGAACACTGCGACGACGTCGCCCTTCTTGATCCCTCGCTCACTCAGCGCGGCGGCGAACCGGTCGATGTAGCCGGCCAACTGGGCGAAGCTGAGCGTCTGCCCACTGACTCCGTCGATGACAGCCGGGTGCTCGGGGAGCCGGGTGGCCGCCTGCAACACGTAGTCGGTGGCCGAGACATCCGGGATGTCGATGTCGGGGAAGGTGCTGGTCAATGGCATTTCGGTTCTCCTGGAGTCGGGCGGTCGAGCGGTCGACGTTCTGATCTGTTCAGGGGCAGGTTCACAGGTGAGGTGCGGTCAGGGTCGGGGCCAGAGCACGGCCTGGGTACAACGAAACAGCGCGATCGTCTTGTCAGTCTGTACGTGGGTGACCTCGGCGTCCCATACCTGCGTCGTACGGCCGGCATGGACCGCGCGAGCGGACGTGCGGAGATCACCGTCGCGGGCGGTGCCGAGGAAGTTGGACTTGAGCTCGATCGTCGTGAACCCGATCGCACCTTCGGGCAACAAGGTCCGGCAACCGTATCCGCAGGCGGTATCGGCCAGGCCGATGACGACAGCGGCATGCAGGAATCCGTTGGGAGCCAGTAACGCAGAACGGATCGGCAGGGCAGCCACGATCCGGCCGGGCTCGTGCTCGAGGACCTCCAGGCCAAGCACCTCGGGGAAGGCTCCGGCACTGATGGCGTTGAGCGCCTCGACGCCGGAATCCATGGGGAGACTCTACGGAACCGATACGGCCCACGGCGCATCTGAGAACGTGCAGCCGGTGTGCGACGCACCGGATAACCTGCGCCCCGATAGCTGCCCACGATCATCCCGATCGTCCAATCGAGAAGAGACGCGTCCGACGATGACCAGTCCCGCCATGAAGAAGATCGCCGCTACGTTCGGCTTGGCCGCCGCCGCTTTCTTGACGATGTCCGGCTGCAGCAAACCCGAGGCGAGTGAGATTTCGGCCGCCGTACAGGCTGACGACCTCGATGCCGAGATGGCCGACTGTTTCGCACAGGGTCTGCTCGAGTCTGACGTCAGCGGGACCAGCCTCGATGTGCTTGCCGAAGAGGGCATTGCCACCGACGACGGCGGGCAGGTCCAGGTCGTCGCGGACGACATCCCGGCGATCCGCGACGTTGCCACAGACTGTGGCTTCGAGCTGGTCGGCGGCTGAGAAATCCGGCCGCTCGACCTCGTCGGCTGGCGCACCCTGTCGAGGACATCCACAGCGGGCTATAGCGTGACGGTGTGCACCGGGCCCGTGGATTCGCGCTGGCCGCCGGACTGCTCGTTCTGACCGGTTGCGGGTCGCCGTCGGCCGAGGACATCGCCAGCGCCCTGGAGGCCGACGGCGCCGAGGAGTCGGTCGCCCGGTGCGTGGCCGACCAGGCCGTCGGCAGCGATCTGTCGACGGACTCCCTTGATCGGCTGGCCACCGAAGGAATCACCGATGACGAGGGTGAAGACGTCCAGTATCTCGAGGATGACAGCGCGATCCTCCAGGCCCTGGTGACCGCCTGCCTCTGAGGCGCATACATGCATGCTGCATGCATATGAGACAGTAGGGAGCATGACGACCCTCTCCGAGCCCGACACCGCTGCCGGAACGGGACAGGAACGTCCCGCTGGCGAGCAGATCGTGATTCAGGCGTTCCGAGTCGCTCGTACCCTCGGATCGGCCGACCGCAGCATCGGCGGACCGCCCCGGGCCTGGCTGCTCCATCGGCTGGCCCTCACGCCGGGGATCCGGGTGGCCGACCTCGCCGGCGAGTGCGGCCTGGACGCCTCGACGGCCAGCCGGCATGTCCGAACCCTGGAAGACGCCGGGCTGCTGGCGCGGGTCGGCGACCCCGAGGACCGGCGGGCAGCCCGACTCTCGCTCACGCCGGCCGGGCAGGACGCCCTCGACCTGGCGCTGCGGGTACGAGGTGACCTGGTCGCCCGCGCCACCTCGCGGTGGTCGGCAGCAGATCGCGGTTCCTTGTCCGACCTGCTGAGCCGCCTGTCCGACGATCTCGTGGCGGCGTGTACACCGAACCACCCGCACGTGGCAGGCCCGGCCAGCTCATGAGCTCGACCACCGACACCGCACCTGCCGCCGACGAAGAGGTGCAGGCCTACTTCACGCACAAGCAGATCCTGGTCGT
>JACCUM010000148.1 GCA_013811805.1 Geodermatophilaceae bacterium
TGGTCTACGTCTTCCTGATCGGGCTGCTGATGGCGCAGTACACCTACACCGGTTACGACGCCTCCGCGCACGTCGCCGAGGAGACCATCAACGCCTCGCGCGAGGCGCCCAACGGCATCGTGCGCAGCGTCTGGGTCTCGATCCTCGCGGGCTGGGTCCTGCTGATCGCAGTGACCGCGGCGATCCAGGACTACGCCGCCCAGCGGGCCACCGAGACCGGTCTGCCGCCCGCGCAGATATTCATCGACGCTGCCGGGCGCACCACCGGAATCTTCCTGCTCCTCATCGCCGCGGTCGCGCAGTTCTTCTGCGGGATGGCCTCGGTGACCGCGAACTCACGGATGACCTACGCCTTCAGCCGGGACAACGCCCTGCCCGGCTCGAGGATCTGGGCCACGGTGAACCCTCGTTCCGAAACCCCGACCAATTCGATCTGGCTCTGCGTCCTCTTGTCGGCGATCCTGGTCCTGCCTTCCCTCTACAGTCTCACCGCATACTTCGCGGTCACCTCGATCGCGGTGATCGGGCTCTACATCGCCTATGTGACGCCGGTCTACCTGCGGCGGCGCAGTCCCGATTTCGTGAACGGTCCATGGAATCTCGGCAAGTGGAGTGCCCCGATCGGGTGGATCGCGGTCGCCTGGGTGTGCTTCATCGTGATCCTGTTCATGCTTCCCCCGTACTCCCCCGTTACGATCAGCTCGTTCAACTACGCGCCGCTCACGGTCGCGATCGTCCTGGTCTTCGCCACCGTCACCTGGATTGCCCGTGGAAAGAAGAACTTCATGGTCAGGCCGCCGGAGGGACACACGACGGTGCCGGCCGAAGAAATCCTGCACGAATGAGCCAGTCACCACTGGTCCTTGACGATCTGCGGTTCCGGGTCCAGGACGGGTCGATCGACACAGTGGTGGTCGCGTTCACCGACATGCAAGGCCGGCTGCAGGGCAAGAGGTTGCACGCCCACTTCTTCCTCGACGAGGTCCTCGGGCACGGGACCGAGGGCTGCAACTACCTGCTGGCCGTTGATGTCGACATGAACACCGTCGAGGGGTACGCGATCAGCTCCTGGGAGCGCGGGTACGGCGACATGGAGTTCGTCCTAGACCTTTCGACGCTGCGCCTGCTTCCCTGGCAGCCAGGGACCGCGATGGTGCAGTGCGATCTTCGCTGGCTCGACGAGGAGCGCAGTCCCGTACGCCAGTCGCCGAGAACGATTCTGGCCGAGCAGGTGGCACGGGCGGCCGAGCAGGGCCTGGTTGCCTTCGCCGGTACGGAACTGGAGTTCCTGCTCTTCGAGGACACCTATGAGCAGGCCTGGACGGCCGGATATCGCCAGCTCAGGCCGGCCAACCAGTACAACGTCGATTACTCGATTCTCGGAACGTCACGGGTGGACCCGCTCCTGCGCGAGATCCAGAACGGCATGTACCTCGCCGGCCTGACCCCCGAGTCGATCAAGGGCGAATGCAACCTCGGCCAGCACGAGATTGCCTTCCGCTACGACGAAGTCATCCGCACTGCAGATCAGCATGCGGTCTACAAGAACGGGGCCAAGGAGATTGCGGCCCAGCACGGCAAGGCGCTCACGTTCATGGCCAAGTTCGACGAACGCGAGGGCAATTCCTGTCACATCCATATGAGCCTGCGCGGCGCCGACGGCTCTACGGTCTTTGATACGGGCGGCGGGCCGACGCCGTTGTTCGAGCGCTTCGTGGCCGGCGTAGAGGCGACGCTGTTCGACTTCACGTTGATGTACGCCCCGAATATCAACTCCTACAAGCGCTTTACCCCAGGCTCGTTTGCACCGACGGCCATCGCCTGGGGACGGGACAACCGGACCTGTGCACTCCGAGTCGTCGGGCGCGGCGCCGGCCTGCGGGTGGAGAACCGGCTGCCCGGCGGTGACGTGAACCCGCACCTGGCGCTGGCCGCCATGCTGGCCGGCGGCCTGTACGGCATCGAAAACGAGTTGGATCTCGAGCCCGAGCTCGTCGGTAACGCCTACAGGTCGGACAAGCCGACCGTTCCCCGCACGCTGCGTGCCGCCAGGGAGGCCTTCGCAGCCTCGGCGGCGGCGCGGGGCTGCTTCGGTGACGAGGTCGTGGATCACTATTTGAACTATGCCGACGTCGAACTGGCCGCCTTCGACAGTGCAGTCACCGACTGGGAACGTGTCCGGGGCTTCGAGCGCCTGTGAGTGAGCATCGCAGCGAGGAACGAGCGAACACCGCGAGCGGAGCGAGCCATGACACTGCGAGTGAGCAGAGGGAGCGAGCCGTGACGCTGTGACGACTTTCGACGTCATCGACCCGACGACCGAGGAACGGGTCCGGACGGTCGACCTCGCCTCGGCCGAGGAAACCGATCAGGCAATTGCGCGGGCCCGTACCGCCTTCCAGACCTGGCGTCGCTTCGATCCGGCCGACCGCGGCCGGTTGTTGCGGCGGTTCGCGGATGCCGTGGACGGCGCGATCGAGGAACTCGCCCAACTCGAGGTGCGAAATTCCGGACACACCATCGGCAACGCGCGCTGGGAAGCGGGCAACGTCCGCGACGTCCTGAGCTACTACTCCGCCGCGCCCGAACGGCTCTTTGGGCGCCAGATCCCGGTGGCCGGAGGTGTGGATATCACGTTCAAGGAGCCACTTGGCGTCGTTGGGATCATCGTGCCGTGGAACTTCCCGATGCCGATCGCCGGCTGGGGCTTTGCGCCCGCTCTGGCAGCGGGAAACACCGTGGTGCTCAAGCCCGCTGAACTCACTCCACTGACGGCAATCCGGCTCGCGGAGTTGGCACTCGAGGCCGGCCTGCCCGAGGACGTGTTCACCGTCCTGCCCGGCAAGGGCTCAGTCGTCGGCCAGCGCCTGGTCACCAATCCGGAGGTCCCCAAGATCTGTTTCACCGGGTCCACGGAGGTAGGCCAGGCCATCATGGCCGAGGCGGCGCGCCACTTGAAGCGAGTGACCCTCGAACTGGGTGGCAAGAGCGCGAACATCGTGTTCGCCGACTCGGACCTGGAACAGGCCGCGGCGACCGCGCCGTACGCAGTGTTCGACAACGCTGGTCAGGACTGCTGTGCACGCAGCCGAATCCTCGTGCAGCGCAGCGTGTACGACAGGTTCTTGAGCCTGCTCGAGCCGGCCGTAACCGGGGTCAATGTCGGCGCCCCAGGCGACGAGTCGACCGAGATGGGACCGTTGATCAGCGCGCATCAACGAGAGACGGTGTCCTCCTTCGTAGAGGGCGATGACGTCGACGTCGCCATGCGGGGGTCTGCACCAGAGGGACCCGGCTGGTTCTATCCGCCCACTGTCGTGCTACCCCGGACCACCAAGGACCGGGTGTGGACCGAGGAGGTCTTCGGCCCGGTCGTTGCCATTCTTCCCTTCGAGGACGAAGCCGAGGCGGTGACCATGGCCAACGACACCGCCTACGGCCTGTCCGGCTCGATCTGGACCGGTGATGTGGGCCGCGCCCTGCGGGTCGCGCGTCAGGTGGAGGCCGGCAACCTATCGGTGAACTCGCACTCGTCCGTGCGGTACTCCACGCCGTTCGGCGGCTTCAAGGCCTCGGGGATCGGCCGCGAGCTCGGTCCCGACGCCCTGGACAACTTCACCGAGGTCAAGAACGTCTTCATCTCGACCGGGGATGCCTAGATGGCGGGCCGGCTGACCGGACGCACGGCGGTGATCACCGGAGGGTCCAGCGGAATCGGACTGGCCAGTGCGCGCCGCTTCGCGGCGGAGGGAGCCCGCGTGGTGATCGGCGACGTTGACGAGGAGTCCGGCACCCGGGTGGCGAGCGAACTCGACGGGCACTTCGTCGCCTGCGACGTGACCGACCCTGAACAGGTCGAGGAACTGTTTGCAGTCGCCAACAACGAGTACGGCAGCGTCGACGTGGCCTTCAACAACGCCGGGATCTCACCGCCGGAGGACGACTCGATCCTCACGACCGACCTGGCAGCCTGGCGCCGGGTCCAGGAGGTCAACCTGACCAGCGTGTACCTGTGCTGCAAGGCGGCGATCCCGTACATGGTCGAGCAGGGCAAGGGTTCGATCATCAACACGGCATCCTTTGTCGCCGTGATGGGTGCGGCCACCTCGCAGATCTCCTACACCGCGAGCAAGGGTGGCGTGCTTGCGATGTCGCGTGAACTCGGGGTGCAGTTCGCCCGGGAGGGAGTTCGAGTCAACGCGCTGTGCCCCGGCCCGGTGAACACACCGCTGCTGCAGGAACTGTTTTCCAGTGATCCGGCACGTGCGGCCCGCCGGCTCGTGCACATCCCGATGGGTCGCTTCGCCGAGCCGGACGAGATCGCCTCCGCCGCACTGTTTCTGGCCAGCGACGACTCGAGCTTCATGACCGCTTCGACCTTCTTGGTCGACGGCGGGATCAGCGGCGCCTACGTGACCCCGGTCTAGGGGTGAGCGCATGCCTGCTCCATTGATCGGTCTGAGTGCCTACGTCGAGCCCGCATCGTGGCGTACCTGGCGCGACGTACCGGCGGCTTTGGTGCCGCACCGGTACATCGATCACGTCCTCGCTGCCGGCGGTGTGCCGGTCATTGTCCCGCCCGCGGCCACGACCACACCGGAACTGCTCGGGGTGGTGACGGCCCGGCTCGACGGCCTGATCCTCGTCGGCGGGGCCGACCTCGACCCGGCGAGTTATGGGCAGAGTCCACACCCGTTGGCCCAAACCCCAGTGCCCGAGCGTGATGTAGGCGAAATCTCCCTGCTGATGGGGATGCGTCAGCGGCGGCGTCCGGTGCTGGGGATCTGTCGTGGCCTGCAGGTCATGGCTGTTGCCGCGGGCGGGCAACTGATCCAGCACCTCCCTGATGCACTCGGACACGAGGACCATGCACCGGGACAGGGGATCTACGGCGAACATGATGTACAGATCTCGTCGACCAGTCAGCTGTACTCGATAGTGGGACCTGCTTCCCGGGTGTCCAGCTACCACCATCAGGGGGTTGCCGAGCACCCCGGCTATGTGGCCACCGCCTGGGCACCGGATGGCACGGTCGAGGCCATCGAGGACCCGGAACTACCCTTCTGCATCGGTGTCCTCTGGCATCCCGAGGTCGGCTCAGACCCTCGGCTGTTTCGAGCGTTGGTGACCGCGG
>JACCUM010000154.1 GCA_013811805.1 Geodermatophilaceae bacterium
TCTCACTCGGCTCGCGGATGTTCGCGCGCCAAGTGAGACGAAAGCCGCCCAAGTCCACCGGCCACCGTGCTCGCCCTCCTCGTCAGCCGAAGAAAACCTCGGCCTCGGCGTAGCGCTCCGGCGGCACGGTCTTGAGTTCAGCGGTCGCTTCGGCCAGGGGGACGCGCACGATATCGGTTCCGCGCAGCGCGACCATCACACCCCAATCCTCGCTGTGTACGGCGTCGATCGCGCTCAGGCCAAACCTGGTGGCCAGGACGCGGTCGAAGGCGGTGGGCGTACCCCCGCGCTGGATATGGCCGAGCACGACCGCGCGGCTCTCCTTGCCGGTGCGCGCCTCGATCACGTCGGCCAGCGCCTGCCCGATGCCGCCGAGCCGGACATGGCCGAAGTCGTCGACCACACCCGATCCGAGGATCAAGCCGCCGTCCAGGGGGAGGGCGCCCTCGCTGACCACGAGAACGGGCGAATAGCCGGACGCGAAGCGGTGCTCGACGTAGGCGACGACGTCATCGATGTCGAACGGGTTCTCCGGGATCAGGATGACGTTGGCTCCGCCGGCCATTCCCGCATGCAGGGCGATCCAGCCGGCATGGCGGCCCATCACCTCGACGACCAGTGCCCGGTGATGACTGTCGCTCGTGGTGTGCAGCCGGTCGATGGCCTCCATCGCCACGCCCACGGCGGTGTCGAAGCCGAACGTGTAGTCAGTCGCACCCAGGTCGTTGTCGATGGTCTTCGGGACGCCGACGACATGCACTCCGGCGGCAGCCAGCTTGGTTGCCACCCCGAGCGTGTCCTCGCCGCCGATGGCCACCAGCGCATTCACGCCCAGCCCGTCGAGAGTGGCCAGCAGTTTGCCTTCACCGTCATCGCTCTTGTACGGATTGGTCCGCGACGTGCCGAGGATCGTCCCGCCGCGCGGCAGAATTCCTCGTACGGCATGCACGTCCAGGGTCATCGTGTTGCCCTCGATCGGCCCTCGCCAACCATCCCGGAAACCGACGAACTCATGTCCGTAGGTCTCCACGCCCTTGCGTACGACTGCCCGGATGACGGCGTTGAGCCCCGGGCAGTCCCCTCCCCCGGTGAGTACTCCGATGCGCATGAGGCGAGAGCCTAGGGCCCCGTCCTGAGCGCCTGCATGGCCTGCCAGCGGGCGAGGTTGTGCCGAGCGTCGGCCAGGGCATCGTGTGCATCCTGCCCGGCTGCGGGAAGCGGGGGCTTGCCCAGGTCGGCCCAGCGTTGGCGCAGTTCGCCGGTGAATCGCGGGATCGCCCGGGGCAGCTCGGTCATCGGACCCCACAGCTGAGCCAGGGCCACGTGGTCGTACGAGGCGAACCACGCCCAAAGTTCGATCTCCTCGCCGGGACCGGTGAAGAAGGACAGCAGATCGTCGCGGATCCTATTCCGCGACCGCCAAGCCGGATCGGCCGGCGAAGGAAGCTGGGCGAGCACATTGCGCCGCACCCACGGGATCGCCTTGTCAGAATCGAATTCGGTTGATACAGCGTAGAACTCGCGACCGGTCTCGTCGACCACACCGATGGAGATCAGGTCGATGCTATGGCCGTCCTCGATGAACTCGGTGTCGTAGAAAAACCTGCGCACGGGCCAAACGCTGCCATACCGCGGACAGCGCCCCGCCCCGACGGGACCGGCATGAGCCCAGCGGTGGGCCGATGGACCGAAGCGATGACGACGCGCTCGCCGTCCGTACCCAGCAGGAACGCGTCTCGCCGCTCGGGAAACCGGTCAGCCGGCCAGCGTGGCCGGGACCCGTTCGGCAGCCTCGAACGGGTCCGGCCTGAGCATCGCGACGACGTCTTCGGCAGTCTTGCCGGTCACATCCATCGCTGCCTTGACCTTCGCGGCATAGACGTCGACGTACTGCTGACCGGACAACAGCATCAGTTCGTACATGACCTCGTCGGTCATGGACCGTTCGACGAACCGGTCCCCGGACATGCCGTCGTACCGGGAGAAGTCCAACGGCACCCCCACCCGGATCCGGACCTTGTGGACGCGGGGGATCTTCTTACCGATCGGCTGGATCTTCTCGGTGTCGACCATGACCACCGGGATCACCACCGCACCGGATTCCAGCGCCATCCGGGCGAGGCCCGTCTTGCCCCGATAGAGCCGGGCATCGGGCGAGCGTGTGCCCTCGGGGTAGATGCCGAGCAGCCTGCCCTGCCGCAGAATCCGAATGCCGGTGTCCAAGGCGTCCTTGGCCGCGGTCCCACTGGTCCGGTCGATCGGCACCATGCCGGCCCCCCGGAAGAACCATCGGATGAGCAGTCCCTTGAGCCCCTTGCCGGTGAAGTACTCCGACTTGGCCAGGAACGTCACCCGCCTGGGCACCATCAACGGCAGGAAGATCGAATCCGAGAATGAGAGGTGATTGCTGGCCAGGATCGCCGGACCCTTGCTCGGAACATTCTCCAAACCCTGGATGTCCGGGCGGAAGACGAGGCGCAGAATCGGGCCCACCAGGACGAATTTCAGCACCCAGTAGAACACCGACACCACCCAACCCTTCGAGTGTCAGACTAGGGACGATTCGGCCAATGTCACAACGCACTCACAACCGCACCCGCCACCGCAGTCATCACGCAGCCACTCAGGAGGAACACCCATGCCGGTGCTGGCTGGTGCCGAGCCATTCACCTTCGACGGCGGTCGGGTCGGGATTCTGCTGATCCATGGATTCACCGGTACCCCGCAGAGCCTGCGCCCCTGGGGTGAACACCTTGCCGCGCAGGGGTACTCGATCAGCTGCCCGCGGCTCCCCGGACACGGCACAGTCCTCGCGGACATGAACGCCACCCGGTGGCCGGACTGGTACGCCGCAGTCGAGCGCGCACTGGAGGAGTTGCGAGGCCGGTGCACGGAGGTCTTCGCCGCCGGGCTGTCCATGGGCGGGACCCTGGCGCTCAGGCTGGCCGAGCAGCACGGGGAACGACTGTCAGGACTCGTGCTGGTCAACCCCTCGTTGGCCACCGAACGCAAGGATCTGGCGCTGCTCAAGATCCTCGCCAAAGGGCTGCCCTCCTGGAAGGGCGTGTCCAACGACATCAAGAAGCCGGGTGCTCGTGAAGTCGCCTATCCCAGGATTCCGCTGAAGGCAGCGGTGTCGTTGCAGGACCTCTGGGCGACGACGCGTGCTGAACTGGCCAAAATCGACGTCCCGATCCTGACGTTCCGGAGCACCGAGGACCATGTCGTCGAGCCGCTGTCGGGCAGGTTGCTGCTCGACGGCGTGCGCTCGACCGACGTCACTGAACAACTGCTGCACGACAGCTACCACGTAGCCACCCTCGACAACGATGCCGAGCAGATTTTCGCCCGAAGCGCAGCGTGGATCGCTGATCATGTTGGCAAGAGGAAAATCTCGTGACCGCACCCCGTCGCCGCGGGCGGCGCGACAACGGGCTGGACGCCTCCACGTTCCGGGCGTTGCGCGATGTCGATCCACGGGTCGGCGAGCATCTGCTCGACGTTCTGCGCGATGCCGGGATCGCCGCCTACCTGGATCCCACGTCCGACGTGGACGCAGTCACCCGAAGCATCGCGCTGCCCAGTCCACCAAGTGACCGGCTCTATGTCGACCGCAGGCTCACCGCCGATGCCAACGCGCTGATCCACGATTACGTTCTGGACGCCGACGACTCCGCCGGACAAAACTCCGCCCAGCCACTGGCCCCGGTTACGCCCCAGGTCGCGAGCAACTCCTCGGCTGCCTCCGCGGGATCGACAACGTCGAGCATCGATGACGCGCAGTGGCGGGAACTGGTCGCTGCCTACGAGGCAGACCACGGCCGGCTGGGTGACACGCTCACCGACGACTTCGACGCCACGGCCCAGCAGCGGGCGACCGAGCACGAGGCCGCCGCTCGGGCTTCAGTCGAAGCCGAAGAGGCCGCCGCGGAGGAGCACTACGAACCGCCGACACCGCCTCCGCTGCCGGTCCTGTCCAGGTCCGCGGCCTATGCCCTGATCCTCCTGGCCGGCGGTGCGCTGCTGCTGATCGCCCCCGGCCTGATCGGGTTGACCGGAGATGTCGGCTTCGTCTTCGGCGTCCTCGGGATCGCCGGCGGCGTCGGCATGCTGGTGTGGCGGATGCGTGAGGGACCGCAGTTCGACGATCCCGACGACGGCGCGATCGTGTAGGCGAGCAGCGAGTGAGCATCGCCGCGAGCTCTGCGAGCAAGGAGCGGGGCGAGCACCGAGCCGGAACAATCAGACATTGTGTAGAGCACTACTGTCCCGGCTGTGCCTCCCTCTGAAATCGTCAGTGTCACCGGACATCTGATGGACACCGGTGCCCTGGCTCGCATCCTGGACGACGTACTCGAGTACGGCGGCGACTATCGCATCGACTCCTTGGATCTCGGGCGCCAACACGAGGACGCCTCGACGGCGCACATCTCGATCAGCAGCGACGACGAGGAATTACTCGCCCGCATCCTGATGCGCCTGCAGGTGCACGGTGCCAATCAGGTCGATCCGGGCTTGGCACTGCTTCGCCCGGCTCCTACCGACGGTGTGTTCCCCGACGACTTCTACTCCACGACGAACCTGGAGACCCAGGTCCGCCTCGACGACCATTGGGTCGACGTCGAGCACCCGGAGATGGACTGCGGGCTGGTCGTCACCGATGGCCGCGTTCGTACGGTGCCGGTCTCCGACGTGGCCGCTGGCGACCAGGTCGTCTGCGGCGCCTCCGGTGTCCGCGTAATCATGCCGGTCGCAGTGGCTAAGAGCGCCGACGACTTCGGGTTCATGTCCTCCTCGGTGTCCAGCGAGAAACCTCAAGCCCTGCTGGTACGCCAGATCGCCGAGCAGATGCGTGCGGTCAAGGCGGCCGGCAAGCGAATCCTCTGGGTGGGGGGGCCCGCGATCGTCCACACCGGGGCGGCACCGGCCATGGTCAAGCTGGTCGAGGCCGGCTTCGTGGACGTGCTCTTCGCCGGGAACGCCCTGGCCACGCACGACATCGAGTCGGCGATCTTCGGAACGTCCCTGGGCGTGGATCTGAGCAAGGGCTCCGGGGTACCGCACGGTCACGAGCACCACATCCGCGCGATCAATACGATCCGCCGGGCCGGTTCCATCGCCGCGGCGGTCGAGCAGGGCATCCTGACCGGCGGGGTGATGCACGCAATGGTCAAGGCGGACAAGCCATTCGTGTTGGTCGGCTCGGTCCGCGACGACGGACCTCTGCCCGACGTCTATACCGACGTGATCGAGGGTCAACGGGCGATGCGTGCTCAGCTGCCGGATGTCGGCTTCGCCATCATGGTGGCCACGATGCTGCACTCGATCGCCACCGGCAATCTGCTCCCGGCCTCCATCCCCCTGGTCAGCGTCGACATCAACCCGGCCACTGTCACCAAGCTGGCCGACCGAGGCAGCGCCCAGGCAGTGGGCATCGTGACCGACACCGGCCTGTTCCTCGAACAGCTCAGCCGCGAACTGGTCGACTAGCTCAGAGCGCGTTGACGGTCGCCCGCATCTGCTGTTCGGTCTGATCACCCAGCTTCTCCAGGGCCCCCTGGAGAAAGGGTGTCACCAGACGGGCCAGACCTTGGAACTCGAAGTGCGCCTGATAGCTGATCTCCGTACCGCCGTCGACCTCGCGGAAGTGCAGGTCGTCGGTTGATGTGACCGTCTTGTTCTTGCCGACGAAGGTCAGTCGGCTGGGCTCGGCCTTCGTGAGGGTGTACTCGAGTGTGGTCTTGCGGCCACGGAACTCCGAGATGTTCCGCCAGCATGCACCGACCTCGATCGGCCCGCTGCCCACCCGCGTCGTCGTGACTGTCCCTGGGTCCCACCGCTCGGTGTTTGCGAAGTCCTTGAGGTAGGTCACCACCTTGTCCATGGGCTGGTTGACGGTGAAAGTTCGCTGCACATCGGTCACGCGGGAGACTCCAGGTCGGTAAGTTTCGGGCCCGCGCTCGCGGGACCCGCTCGGCCAAGCCTAGATGTCGTGGCCCGCAGTGCCCTTCAGACCTCGGTCAGGCCCGCAGCTCAGCCTGCATGTCACGGACGATGCCCGAGTCGGCACCCAGGGTCTCCTGCAACTCCTGGCTGAGCGCCTCCAACTCTGTTCCGCCGGCCATCATGGACGTCAGGTCGTCCATGCTCACCTCATCCTTCGGAAACTCGCCCATGCTCCGGCCTCGCCGCAACAACATGAACCGATCCCCGACCGGGTAGGCGTGATGCGGATTGTGCGTGATGAACACCACGCCCAGCCCGCGGTCCCGAGCCTTCGCGATGTACTTGAGTACGACGCCGGACTGCTTCACTCCGAGAGCGGCGGTCGGCTCGTCCAGGATGAGCACCCGTGCACCGAAGTGCACGGCGCGGGCGATGGCGACACATTGCCGCTCACCGCCGGACAAGGTGCCGATGGGCTGGTCGACGTCGCGAAGATCGATACCCATGGCGATCAACTCGGACCTCGTCGCGGCCTTCATGGTCGCGACGTCAAGTCGGCGCATGGGTCCGAACCCCTTGGTCGGTTCCGAACCGAGGAAGAAGTTGCGCCACACCGGCATCAATGGCACCACCGCGAGGTCCTGGAAGACGGTGGCGATCCCGAGATCCAGCGCCTCCCGCGGGCTGGACAGGTTGCGGGCCTCGCCGTCGATGAGCAGGACCCCGTCGGTGTGCGGATGCGCACCGGCCATGATCTTGATGAATGTCGACTTCCCGGCGCCGTTGTCCCCCAAGACGCAGGTCACCTCACCGGCGTTGATCGTCGTACTCACCTCGGACAGCGCCAGAACGCTGCCGTAACTCTTGCCCACGCCCCTGGCCTCGATGATCGTCGTTCCACGCGGGGGGAGTTCATGAGTCTGCTGCTCGATCACTTCGCCAGCGCCGCCTTCGTCCGGATCCAGTTATTGATGAGTACCGCAACCAGCAGCATCACGCCCAGAAAGACGTAGAGCCAGTTGCTGTCCCAACCGGCGTACACCACGCCCTGGCGGGTCATGCCATAGATCAACGCCCCGAGCGCCGCCCCGACCGCCGAGCCGTAGCCACCGGTGAGCAGACACCCGCCGACGACCGCGCAGATGATGTAGATGAACTCGTCGCCCACACCGGTCGAACTCTGCGCGGTCGAGGACTGGAAGAGGCTGATCATCCCGACCAGCCAACCCGCCCCCGCCGTGCCCATGAACAGTCCGATCTTGGTCCTGAGCACCGGGACTCCGGTTTGCCGGGCGCTGATCTGCGCACCGCCCACGGCGAAGATCCAGTTCCCCGCCCGAGTGCGCAGCAGGATGTAGGTCGCCAGGGCGATCACCAGGAGGGCCCAGAGCACGGATACCGCGATCCGCGCGTTCCCGATGCTGAGGCTGCCACCGAACCACGGTTGGACGGACCCGTAGTAGGGGACGTCCCGAAGGCCCTGGATGGCCACTTGGCCGTACACCAGCTTGACCAGGGCAAGGTCCAGCCCTTGCAGGACGAAGAAGGTTCCCAGCGTGACGATGAAGCTCGGCAGTCCGGTCCGCATCACGATCACCGCGTTCAGCGCACCGATGCCCAGCGCCACGACCAAGGCGACAACGACCGCCAGCCAGATGTTCAATCCGTACCCGGTGGTCACGACGCCTACGAACAGACCGGTCGCGCCGGTCATGACCCCGGCCGACAGGTCGAACTCGCCGCCGATCATGAGCAGGGCCACGGCCACCGCCATGATCCCGAAGCGGGACGCGGAGTTCAGCCACGTACCGACCCCCTCCGCGGTGAGGAATTGCTCAGCGACGACAGCGAAGAAGACGAGCACAGCCAAGGCGGCGCCGAAGGCGCCCACCTCGGGTCGCCGGATCACCCGCGTGCGGCGGCTGGTGCTGTTGAGCCGCTCGTCGCTGGGCAGGGCTGCGGTCGCGGTCATGGCTGCTCCTTGCTGGGCGCTGGGTACGGGACTGCCGCCGGGAAGTCGGGCGCCGGCAGTGGTCAGCGGGTTCCGTTGCTGGCGAATTCGAGGACTGCAGCGGCATTCTCGGCATCGACGAACGCCGGACCGGACAGCACCGGCTGGCCGCCGCCGACGTCGTTCCCGTTGCGCACCTTCAGGTAGAGCAGCTGCACCCCCAGGTACCCCTGGACATAGGGCTGCTGGTCGACGGCGAACAGGATGTCCCCGTCGGTGATTCGGTTGAGGACGTCCTCGGAGACATCGAAGGTCCCGATGATCGCGTCAGTACCGGCATCTGCTTGGGCATCGGCGGCCGCGATCCCGAACTGGCCCCCGAGGGTCAGGATGACGCCAACGTCCGGGTCGGACTGCAGCTTCGACAAGATGGTGTCCTGGACGTCAGCGACGTTGGTGCCGTCGACCTGAAGGTTCTCCACGCTTCCGTCGAAGGTCTCCCCCACCGAGGAGCAGCGTTCCTCGAGGCCGATATTGCCAGCCTCGTGGATGACGCACACCACCTTGCCCGTGGCACCCTCGTCGTTGAGCCGTTGACCCACAGCTTGACCGGCGATCGACTCGCTCTGCCCGACATGGGTGATGGCACCGAAGGCCGCGGATTGCTCGATGCCGGAATTGATGGTGATGACCGGGATGCCCGCTCCTACCGCCGCCTCGACAGAGTCCCGGACCCCATCGGGATTGGCCATGGACACCACGATCCCGTCCACACCCTGCGAGACGGCATTGTCGATCAGCTCCGACTGGCGCACCGGGTCAGCGTCGTTGGAGTAGTCCACGGTGACGCCCAGATCGCTTCCGGCCTGGTCCGCGCCGGATTTCACCACGTCCCAGAACGCGTCTCCGGCGCCGGAGTGCGTGATCACGGCGATCGTGAGATCGAGATCTTCCGATCCACTGGAATCGTCCTCCTGGCCGGTACCGCTGCATCCGGCGAGCAGCAGAGCACTCGTCATCGCGAGCGCCATTACTACCTTCTTGACGGGCATGGCGATCCTTTCGCTATCAGGATGACCCGACGGGTGCGGGCCGAGGACTACGCAGCCGTGAGAGGCAGGTCCATGCGCCGAGTGCCCCGCCCTGACAACGCCAGCGCAGACGATCATTGCGTTGTACGGGTCCCGACGTCTACGTCTCCGTCTCGGCCCGGTTCGACAGGGCATCCTCAGCCGAGTTTGTTGCGGGCGAGGTCGGCCGCGCCGATCATTCCGGCATCGGCACCGAGGCTGGCCTCGACGATCTCGGCCGCAGGCCGGTATCCCCGCCCTGGCAACACCGCGAGAAACCGCGCGCGGGCGGGCTCGAGCAGCAGGTCACCGAGCGCGCCTACACCGCCACCGACGACAACGATGCTGGGGTCGACGATCATCGCGATCGTGACAATGCCTTCGCCGAGCCAGGACCCGACTTCGCGTACCAATCCGACGGCAGCGGGATCACCGGCCAGCGCGGCGGCGGTCACATCGGCACCGGTCAACCGGGAGCCGTCGCCGTCCACCGCAGCCAGTAGCGCGTTGGCTGCGGCCGGGGCGACGTCGATCAGCTCCCGCCCGGCCCGTGCCAGCGCCCGCCCGCTGGCGTACTGCTCCAAGCACCCCCGGTTTCCGCAGACGCAACGCCGGCCATCCGGTACGACCCGGGTGTGTCCCCACTCCCCGGCCACTCCGAAGGCGCCGCGCTGCAGGCGGCCGGCCGAGATCACGCCGCCGCCGATTCCGGTGCCGAGGGTGACGCAGGCTGCCGTGTCATGGCCGCGCGCCGCACCGAAGCGGTACTCGGCCCAGGCGGCGGCGTTCGCGTCGTTGTCGACCCACACCGGTAGAGGCATGCGTTCGGCCAGTTCGGCCCGTAGTGGGGTGTTGCGCCAGGCCAGGTGCGGGCTGAAGAGCACCGTCGAGCGATCAGTGCTCACCCAACCGGCAGCGCCGATGCCGACGGCGACCGCATCGCCGTACGAACTCGCCCGCGCCCGCCCACCGAGTTCGGCGACCACAGAGACGATGGCGTTCTCGACCGCGCCGATGGCGTGGCCGGGCGTCTCGCGGCGGACGCAGTCGACCACCACTCCCGAGCTGTCGACCAGACCACCGGCGATCTTGGTGCCGCCGATGTCGATCCCGATCGTCAGGTCGCTGTCTCTCATCGGTCGCTGTCTCTCACCGGACGCCGTCGCTCACTGGAGGCTGCCCCTTACCGGACGTCGATGTTCTGCACCGGCCGGATCAGTGGAGCCTCGGATGGCGGATCGGATTCGGGCGCAGCGGTGGCTGCTGACGCTGCCGGGTGGGGCTCGGTCAGTACGCCGAGAAAGGCCGCCCATGCATCACCGAGTCGCGCCAGCGCGTCCGGGCGCTGGCCACGCAGGGCGGCAATCAGCTGACAGACCGGGCAGACTTCACACTCCGGTGCACCGGTAGCCAGGTGCTCGGTCGTGCCGAGCCGGGTGGCCCACTCCCCCAACGCCTCCACCAGCCGACGGGCTTCAGCCGCCGGACCAGCCACCGGCTCACCGGCAACGGGGCTCATGCCTGCTCCCGATGTGCGCGCAACAGTTCCTCGGGCCAGCGCTCGGGGTCGGGCTCGAACCGTACGGTCAGGACGCCGTCGGCCAATACCGCATCGATGATCCGGCATCGAATGAGCAGTCCGGGCAAGGCCAGCAGGCGGCGATGCCCTTCGACCCTGACCGCCAGTTCGTCGCCAACGCGGTTCAGCGTCACCTCCGCCGATCGCACATGCGGAATGGTCAGCCGGAGCAGATAGTGACCCCCCTCGGCCAGGACCTGAAGGAGCCCGGGTGGCTCCGGGCCGGCCAGCGGATCGACGCCCTCGGGTAGGCCGCCGTAGAGCTGGTCTGCCACCCCGTTCAAGGGGGAGGCTCCCACGGGCTCCTCCCCCTGGTGCTGGATCACCCGAATGGGCAGGGAAGGGAAACTGGACTGGACATCGGCGAGAACTCGCTGTTGTGCGGCAGCCCAAGCCTGCAGCCAGCCCGGCATTCCAGCCAACCCGACAGCACGGTCATCGACCACTCGGTTCACGATGACGCCGTCGACGGTGTACCCGAACAGCGCCAGTGCCGTCGCCGCGCGGCGCGCCTCGGCCAGGGCCAGCGACTCAGGGGTCAATACCAGCCTGATCCGGGTGATCCCCGGGTCGGTCAACAGCTTTCGAAGGATCATCAGCCGCTCGTGCAGTCGGGACAGCGCCAGCGCCAGCGCCGCACCGCCCCGAGTCGACGACGGCCCGCCTTGGCCGAGCAGACCGATGGAACGAAGCAGCCGTTGATGGACCGGGTAGAGCCGCTCGAGGTAGCGGTCGAGGACGTCAGGCAGGGCCAGCAGGCGCAGGGTCTGGCCGGTGGGCGCGCAGTCGACCACGACCGCGTCGTACAGGCCGGTGGCCACCTCTTCCTCGAGCGCCAGGATCGCCATCAGTTCGTCGAGGCCGGGCAGCATGGTGAGCTCCTCGGCCACGATCGGGTCCAGACCACTGGCTGAGGCCGCCGCGCTCAGTCGCTCGGTGATCGTCGCCCAGCCGGCCTCTCCGGTCCACTGCTGCTGCATCCGGTCCAGCCCGTCGACCTGGCAGGCCATCAGCCCCGGCGCGACCTCCGCCGGTCGATCTCCGATCCGTGGACCGCCGAGCGCATCGGCCAGGGAGTGCGCTGGGTCTGCGGAGATGATCAAGGTTTTGTGCCCGCGTCCGGCCAGTCGCAAGGCTGTCGCGGCCGCGGCCGTCGTCTTACCGACACCGCCCTTGCCGGTGAACAGGAGGATCCGCACGCTCCCGATCAGCCCTCTACGCGCTTCTTGAGCTCCTTGAGGGCGGTGTCCATGATGACCTTCTCTGCCTTGCGCTTGAACATTCCGAGCATGGGAATCGCGAGGTCCACGGTCAGCGTGTACGTGACGTTCGTGGTGTCACCCGTTTCGCGTAGCACGTACGAGCCGACCTGAGATTTCTGCATCTGGCCCTTGACCAGATGCCAATGCACCGCCGTGTCATCGGTCCACTCATAGGCCAGCACGTAGTCGTCCTTGACCACACCGGCGTCAAGAACGAAGTGGACCTGCTTGGCCCAGCCCTCCTCGTCCTCCTCCAGCACCTCGGCAGTCTTGACCGCGCCGGTCCACTCCGGGTAGGCCTGGAAGTCACCGATGACCGACATGATGTCCGCCGCGGATGCGGCGATGTCGATGGACTGCTGGGACTGATCGGCCATGGCCCAAGACTACTGACGCCTGAGCTGTCAGAGGTCCAGGACGTAGGGCACCAGGGTGTGCGCGAAGTGCCCGACGTTGACACACTCCGTGCGACCGAGCCGGAACCGCCCGGCCAGCGGTTGATGGACGTGCCCGAAAAACATCAGATCCGGCTGGTGCTCCAGGATCGCCTCGCGCAGAGCCACGCTGCCCCGTTCCAGTCGGCGGGCCACGACGTCGTAGGTGAGTTCGGGTACGGCCGGTGGGATGTGGGCGCACAGCACGTCCACCGGTCCCAGTGCGGCGACCTTGGCCGCGTAGGCATCCTCGGAGATCTCGTACGGCGTCCGCATCGGTGTCGGCAGCCCGCCGCCGACGAAGCCGAACCGCAGACCGCCGATCTCGATGACCTCGCCGTCGAGGATCTGAACACCGGAATGCGCATGCTCGGCCCAACGATCCGGGATGTCGACGTTGCCGTAGGTCGCGTACGTCGGCGTCGGCATGGCAGCGAAAAGGTCTGCATACTGCCCGTCGATCGCCTCGTCCATGGCCGTCCTCGAGTCGGGAAGGCTGGCCCACAGCGATCTGGAGAAGTCCCGAGCCTGATCGAAGCGCCTCGCGGTACGCAGCGCTACCAGCCGGGCGACGGCGTCCGGGCCGAACAGCGACCCGAAGACGCCGGCGTCGTAGTCGAAGTAGTCGATGAAGCAGAGCAGATCACCCAGGCAGATCATCGCGTCGGCACCCTGGCCGGCCCGCCGTAGCGGCTCGACGGCACCGTGCACATCGCTGACCAGGTGCAGCCTCATCCCCGTTCCACCGCACTTTCTCCGGAGAATGTGCGGTCTGCGGGCCGACAGAAGTGACTTTCTCCGGAGAAAGTCCCTCTACGTCTCACCGGATGCCCGCCTCAAGCTCGTCCTTGAGGTTCCAGAGGTTGAGCTTGTTTGCCTTGGCCCACCGTACGGATTCCGCGGTCGCGGCCCGCCCGGACAGCGGCGCGGGCTCGGTCGTCGAGCCAGGTGCGGTCGGGTCGGCGCGCAGGTAGAAATGCAGCAGCACTCCGGCCATCGGCGGTTGGTAGGGCTCGAGCCAGATTTCCATGCTGCCGACCAGGGCACCGGTGATGTTCCAGCGGATTCCGGCAGTACCACGATCCATGAACACGACCGGGCGCAGTTCTGGCCACCACCGGGCCCAGCGGCCCTCGTCGTGCACGACCGATGCGACCCGCTCGACCGACGCGCGAAGATAGCTCTCGTCGACCAGATCGACCGTCGGCACGCCCCCAGCCTGCCATCGAGGAACCACTCCCGCGTGCGGCTATCATTCGCTGACGTGCGCGAGCTTGCGATACCGACCTTGGTTTCGGTGCATCAAGCGGAGACGCTGACTGACTCGGTCTTCGCCCATGCCCAGCAGGTTCCGCAGAAGGTGCTCTTCGGCGTCCGTCGGGGCCTGGTCTGGAAGGACGTCACCGCGGCGCAGTTCGCTCGGGATGTCGTGGCCGTTGCAAAGGGCCTGCTGGCCAGCGGCGTGAACCATGGGGACCGCATAGCGTTGATGAGCAAGACGCGCTACGAGTGGACCCTCGTGGACTACGCCATCTGGGCGGCCGGAGCGGTCACCGTTCCGATCTACGAGACCTCCAGTGCCGAACAAGTGCAGTGGATCCTGACCGATTCAGGCGCGACTGCCATCGTCGTGGAATCCGAGCGGCACGAGGAACTAGTCCAGTCCGTACGCGAGGATCTGGACGGCCTCTCGCACGTCTGGCAGATCGACAACGGCGCGATCGAATGGCTCGACGCCACGGGCTCGGATGTCAGTGACGAGCAGTTGGCGGCCCGACGCCGGAGCGTGAGCGCTGAGAGCCTGGCCACGATCGTCTACACCAGCGGCACGACCGGTCGCCCCAAGGGCTGCCGGCTGACCCATCGCAACCTCCTCTTCGAGGTCCGCAACTCTCT
>JACCUM010000172.1 GCA_013811805.1 Geodermatophilaceae bacterium
CGCGGATCATGCGGGTGTCCTTCTCCGGTGAGCTGGCCTACGAGATCAACGTCGCATCGTGGTACGCGATGGCGTTGTGGCAGGCGGTGTACGAGGCCGGCCAGCCGTTCGAGATCACGCCGTACGGAACCGAGACAATGCACGTCCTGCGCGCGGAGAAGGGGTACCCGATCGTCGGGCAGGACACCGACGGGACGGTCACGCCACAGGATCTCGGCATGTCCTGGATCGTGTCGAAGAAGAAGCCCGACTTCGTCGGCAAGCGGTCCTTCGCACGGGCGGACACCGCGCGCTCGGATCGCCGCCAGCTCGTCGGCGTGGTGCCAGTCGATGGCCGCAGTCGGGTCGCCGAAGGGGCGCAGCTGGTCGCGCACAGTTCGGTACTCACGCAGACCCCGGTCCCGATGCACGGTCACGTGACGTCGTCCTACGACTCGGTCGCCCTCGGCACGCCGTTCGCACTGGCCCTGCTCGACTCGGGATCTTCGCGACATGGCGAGGTGCTCGACGCGGTGGACGACGGGCTGGCCGTCGCTGTACGGATCGTGTCCCCGGTGCCCTACGACCCGGAGGGGGAGCGCCGTGATGGCTGAGCCGTTGATGCTGCGCCGCAGCCCCTTGGATCGCCGACTTCCGGTCGGGACGGACGCGACCGTTGGGCTGCGCGAAGTGCGTGGCCGCGCGCTGGTCGAACTCAGGGTTGCCAATGGACCGGACGGCTCGGGCGTCGACGGCGGCGCTGTGGCGTCGGTTCTGGGAGTCGATCTTCCGGCCGCGGGCCGGATCGCCAATGGCGCGGGGGACCAGCTGGCCGTCTGGCTCGGTCCGGGATGGTGGCTGCTCGACGCGCCTGAGGCCGACAGTTCCGGGTCGGCGGAGCTCGAATCAGCTCTGGTGCAGAGGCTGCGTGGTGTCGGCCTGGTATCCGCGGTCGAGGTGTCTGCCGGCTTCTGCATCCTGGAGCTGGTCGGCCCCTGCGCCCCCGACGTGCTGGCTCACGGTTGCTCGATCGATCTGCACCCGCGGGCGTTCCGGCCTGACCACACGGCGCGGACGATGCTGGCCAAGGCCCAGGTCGTCCTGGCGCAGGTCGGCAGTCCGGCCAATGTCAGCGCACCGACGTACCGGATCTGGGTCCGGACATCGTTCGCCCGATATCTGGTCGCGTGGCTCGTGGATGCCGCAACCGAGTACCTCGCCTAGCCGCGTGCCCCGCGACATTGGTGATCTTGACCTTATGGTGGTTTCAGGCCGGATCTTGCGGCGTGTCGCCACCATAAGGTCAAGATCACGGAGGTGAATTTCAGAGGGTCGGTCTAGCGTTTGAGTCATGACCGGCGTCCTCGCCGCTCCGGAGTTGCGGTCGGATATGAATGTCAGCCGAAGCGTTGACCCCTGTCGCGATGGCGCGGCGGCTGGTCGGAGACCGGCTCAATGCCGGTTCGTGGACTCGGTCGGACCGGGAACTGGTGGATGAGGCACGCGAGATCGTCGCCTTGCGGGCGCAGGACGACGGGCTGCTGCTGGACGCAGTCGGGGAGGTCGAGGCCCGTGGGTTGGCCAGGTCACAGGGCTGCACGTCGACCCGGGCGTGGCTGCGCTCGGCGCATCGGATCGCCGCACATCAGGCGGCCCGGCTGGTCCGTACCGCCGGGTCGCTGCGCACCGAACTACCAGGCGTGGCCGCGGCGCTGGGCTCCGGGGCGGTGTCGCTGGAGTCTCGATCTGCCGGCTAGGAGCGGTCGGCCTGTTGGACATCGGTGATACCGGAGGCAACGCCAGGGTGGAGGTCGATGTCGACGATGGCATCGGCGTTGTGGTGGCGGCTCTGTAGTAGCCCATGCTTCATCCACATTCTGCTGTCTTCCTTACACGGGGGCCAGACCCAGATGTCGACGTTCCTGGCCTCCGGTGGCCGCCTGCTCATCGACCCGGATGGACCGAGGCCGATCTCCAGCTCGGTCGAGGCTGCCCGACGACTGGTGAGTGTGGGCGCTACGTAGTGCAGAGGCGGATCGACCCGACTGGATCGGTCAGAATGCTGGGATGACTGTTCCCGCACGCATCAGCATCATCACCCTCGGAGTCGCAGATCTTGCCCGGGCCACTGCCTTCTATCGGGCGCTGGGCTGGGTTCCGACGCCATACTCGACCGACGACATCACGTTCATCGAGACCTCAGGATCGATGCTGGCGCTGTTCCCCATCGACGAACTTGCCGCCGACGCCGGTCTCGATTCGCCGACCTCTACCGGCTTCCGCGGCGTGACGATGGCGATCAACCTCGAGTCCGACGACGAGGTTTGCCGGGTGCTGGCCCAGGCCGAGGCGGCCGGGGGAAGGATCGTGAAACCCGCTGTGCCGAGCCCTTTCTTCCAGGGTCTCGACGGTTACTTCACCGATCCCGACGGTCACGCATGGGAGGTGGCGCACAACCCCGACCTGCCCCCCGCCTGACTCGATCAATCACCGGTCTAGGTCCGTCGACCGGTAGGCGCGCCTACTCGACGAAACCCTGGTCCTGTAGGTACTGGGCCGCGGCGTCTTCAGGGAACTCGCCGTCGACGTCGACCGCAGCGTTCAGGGCGGTCATCAACGCCTCGTCGAGCGGAGCCGAAATCAGTTCGATCACCGCTGCCACGTCCGGGTTCGCCTCATTGAAGTCGTTGTTGATCTGCACGGCCGACAGGTAGCTGATGAAGGCGCTCTCGACATCCTCCATCAAGGCCAGGTCGAGGGACTGGATGCGTCCATCGGTGGTGAACACCTCGCCGAAGTTGCAGGGGTCGCCGTCCGCAGTCGCCTGGTAGATGATCGCGAACTCTTGGACGGTCTGTTGGTCCTCCGGCCACGTGACGCCGTAGGCGTCCTCGAACCGGATGAGCCCGTCGTCTCGTGACCCGAACGTGCTGTCGAGGCACAACGTCGCCTCGTCGGGATTCTCCTCGACGAAGGTGGCGACATCGGCGAGCGTCTCCAGGCCGTTCTCGTCGGCGAAGTCGCGACGGGTGGCGATGCCATAGGTGTCGTCGAACGGCGCAGGTTCGGTCCAGAAGATGCCGTTCTGCTCCAGGTCCTCGTCTCTGACTGCCTCGTACTGCTCTATCGGGTCGTCGATCGGCGTCTCGTGCTGGAGGTAGTTGATGTACGCCGTACCTGTGTACTCCCAGGCGGCATCGACTTCGCCAGCCAGCAGCGCCTCGCGCGCACCCGCAGGACTGGGCAGGTTCTCGGTGAGATCGACCGTGGCGCCGGCGGCTTCGAGAGCCTGCTTGGCTAGCTGTCCGAGGATCAATTGCTCGGTGAAGTCCTTCGAGCCGATCCGGATCTCCACGCCGGACAGGTCGAACTGGTCGCTGATCAGTTCGCCGCCGCCGCTGGGCGCATCCTCACTTCCGGTCCCTGGGCTTGCCTCGTCATTTCCGCCGCAGGCGGTGACCCCGAGCGCGAGCACGGCCACGAGTGCCACCCATCGAGGGCCGTTCATTGTGCGTTGCATGTTGTTCCCTTCGGGGTCGAGGTGTTGTGGGGGTCGTCTGCTCAAGTGTCTGGCTACAGGCCCTTCGGCCGCAGCAGGTCTTCGGCGATGCCCCCGACCCAGTCCGCCATGATGGCCAAGGCGGCGGCTCCGAGACTGCCGACAGCAACCGCGAGTGGCCGCCCCTGTGCCTGTCCGCTGATGATCAACTCACCGAAGGTGCCACCTCCGATGAACGCGGCCAGCACAGCGGTCGACACGGTCAGCACGAGCGCGGTCCGCACGCCTGTGAGCAGGATCGGTACGGCCAACGGCATCTCGACGCGCAAGAGCACGCTCTGTTTGCTCATCCCCATGCCGCGTGCGGCCTTGACCACACCGCGATCCACCTGCTGTAGGCCGACCATCGTGCCGCGCAACACGGGCAGCACCGCATAGATGGCCATTCCCAGGATCGCGGCGGTGGAGCCGCTGCGGATGAGCACGATGTAGATGAAGAAGAGCAGACCGATGGCCGGTACGCCCTGCCCGATGTTGGCCACTGCGATGATGATCGGCGTGACCCGCCGCGCCCACGGGCGGGTGAGTGCGATGCCCAGCGGTACGGCCACGACAAGGGTCAATGCGGTCGCCCACAAGGCGATCTCGATCTGCTCGACCGCCGCCGTCCAGATATTTCGGGCGTTGATGATGCGGCTCTCGATCGAGTCCAGTTCCTGGCTCTGCACGTAGAGGTACATGGCGACACACGCGGTCGCGACCGCCGCCGGCACTCCGATGTAGCGCGCGCGCCGCAGGAACTTGCGCTCGCGACCGACGACACGGCTGTCCACGCTGCCGACGGCGACCGCCGTCACGTGTCGTCCCCCACAACAACGCCCGAGCCATTGTCCAGCGCTTTCGCGCGCATCTCGCGGATCTCGGCGATGATCGTTTCGAGGTCCAGCGTGCCGGCGTAGGCGCCGTCGCGGTCGACGACTGCGGCGACACCGTTGGCGTTGAGCAGCATTTCCTGTAGCGCGTCGTTCAGCGTGGCGCGGCTATCGACGCAGGCCTGCACCCGCGTTCCGGCCTGGGACATGTCTCGATCTGGGTTGAGGTCGATCTCGGCGATCCAGCGGTCCGGCCGGCGCTGACCGTCCAGGAGCAACAGGTGGGTCCGGCCGGACTGCTGGAGCTGTTGACGGGCCTGTTCGGCCGTGGTTTCCGGCCCGATTGTCGGCCACTCGCCGATGGCGACATGGACGTCCTCGACCCGGCTCAGATTCAGCCGCTTCAGGAGGATGCCCGAGCCGAGGAACTGCTCGACGAACCCACTGGCCGGGCTGGTGAGGATCGTCTCCGGTGTGTCGTACTGGGCGATGCGGGAGCCCTCCGCCAGGATGGCGATGCGGTCGCCCATCTTGATCGCTTCGTCGATGTCGTGAGTGACGAAGACGATGGTCTTGCGAATGTCTTCCTGGATGCGCAGGAACTCGTTCTGCAGCCGTTCACGCGTGATCGGGTCGGTCGCGCCGAACGGTTCGTCCATGAGCATGACCGGAGGATCGGCCGCCATCGCCCGAGCGACGCCCACGCGCTGGCGCTGACCGCCGGACATCTCCTTGGGATAGCGATTGCGGTACCTGCCCGGGTCCAACCCGACCAGGTGCAGCAGTTCGTCCACCCGGTTGTTGACGCGCTTGTCGTCCCAGCCGAGCATGCGCGGGACGGTGGCGATGTTCTGCGCGATGGTCTCATGCGGGAACAGGCCGATCTGCTGGATCACGTACCCCATCCGACGCCGCAACTGGTCGGCGTTGACGTGGGTGACGTCCTCGCCCTCGAGGAAGATCCGCCCCGACGATGGCTCGATCAGCCTGTTGATCATCTCCAGCGTCGTCGTCTTGCCGCAGCCGGACGGGCCGACCAGGATGACTATCTCGCCCTCCGGCACCGCGAGGTCCACCCCATCGACCGCCGGCGCCTCCTGGCCTGGATAGTGCTTGGTCAACTTGTCGAGGCGGATCATGGGCTCGACGCTGGTGGTCATCGCAGTCCTCTCGGAGTGCTGAGCCGTCCGAGCACGGCGAGCAAGCCGTCGAGGACGAGCGCGACGAGCACGATGGCCACCGTTCCGATGATGATCTCCGGCACCGCACGCACCGACCCGAGCGAACTGAGCCCGCTGAAGATCAGCTCCCCGAGGCCCGGCCCAGCGACGTACGACCCGATCGCGGCGATGCCGACGATCAGGACCGTGGCCACCCGCAACCCGGACAGGATCACCGGATAGGCCAGCGGTAGTTCGACCCGGGTGAGAATCTGCAGCTTGGACATGCCCATGCCCCTGGCGGCACGGACGATCGCGGGGTCTACCTCGCGCAGACCGGTGAGGGTGTTTCGCACGATCGGCAGCAGGGCGTAGATGGCCAGCACGGTGATCGCGGCTGTCCAGCCCAGGCCGACGATCACGATCAGCGCACCGAAGTAGGCGAGTGCCGGCACCGTGAACAGGGTGTTGATGACGACAATCAGCACCGCGACGGCCCGGTCGTTGCGATAGGTGCCGATCGCGAGCAGGATCCCGATGAGCGTCGCCAGACCGACGGCGATCCCCACCGCGATCACGTGCTCGATCGTCAGCCCGAGGACGACGTCCCACCGTCGCTCGAGGTAGCTGGAGACGGTCACCCGGCCCCCCGTCCGCTGCGTTCCACAGCTCGTTCGACAGTCCGCGGTACAGGCAAGCTGAGTATAGGGACGAATCGTCCGGTTGCGGTGATATTCTGTCCCGCAGTCCGCAACAAGGATTCACATACAGGAACACAGACCGCCAGGAAGACGATGATGGTCAGCACAGCGGCCGCTCAACCGAACATTCTGCTGGTCATGGCCGATCAGCTCTCCCCGGCATTCCTGCCCATTCACGGGCACCCTGTGGTGCAGGCGCCGGCCATCGACCGGCTCGCCGGCGACGGTGTCGTGTTCAGCTCGGCCTACTCCAACAGCCCGCTGTGCGCGCCGGCTCGATTCGCTATGGTCAGCGGTCAACGCAACAGCCGGATCGGCGCCTATGACAACGCCTCGGAACTGCCGGCATCGGTACCGACGTTCGCACACCACCTTCGGTCTCTCGGCTACCGGACGACGCTGTGCGGCAAGATGCATTTCGTCGGGCCGGACCAGCTGCACGGCTTCGAGCGGCGGCTGACTACCGATATCTATCCCGCTGATTTCGGCTGGACGCCCAACTGGGAGGATCCCCAAGGTCGCTTCGACTGGTGGTTCCACAACATGGACAGCGTGATCAACGCCGGTGTCGCAGAAGCCACCAACCAGCTGGACTTCGACGACGAGGTGGGCTTCCAGGCAGTCAGGGAGTTGCGGGACGTGGCGCGCACCTCGCAGGGTCAGCCGTGGTTGCTCACCGTGTCCTTCACCCACCCGCATGATCCGTACGCGATGCGACAGCGGTACTGGGATCGCTACCGACACGAGGACATCGATCTGCCGCGGATCGGCGCAGCAGACGTCGAGGCCGACCCGCACAGCACTCGGTTACGGCAGGTGTCGGCGATGGACACTGGCGAGATCACCGACGAGGTGGTCCGCAATGCCCGGCACGCCTACTACGCGGCCATCTCCTACGTCGATGACTGGCTCGCACTGTTGCGCGAGACACTCGATGCGACCGGGATGGCCGACAACACCGTCGTGATATTCACCGCCGACCACGGAGACTTCCTCGGCGAGCGCGGCCTGTGGTACAAGATGTCCTTCTTGGAGCCGGCAACCCGGATTCCGCTGATCATCTCCGCACCGGGCGCCCGCCGGGGCGTGACGATGCCCGACCCGGTCTCCCTGTTGGATGTGCTGCCGACGCTGGTCGACCTAGGCGGCGGTGACTCGGCGGGCGACCTCGGGCACGTCGTGGATGGCGTCAGCCTGGTGCCCCAGCTTCAAGGTGACCGCGATCCGGGCCGGACGGTGCTGGGGGAATACCTGGGGGAGGGTGCGGTCGCGCCGATCTTCATGATCCGCCGGCAGCAGTACAAGTACATCTGGTCGGCACCGGACGGGCCACAACTGTTCGATCTGCACGCCGATCGCTACGAACTGCGCAACCTGGCCGCCGACCCGGATCTGGCGACAACGGCAATGGAGTTCCGCGCCGAGATCGATCGGCATTGGGATCCCGAGCGCGTGCGCGCCGAGGTCGTGGAGAGCCAGCGTGCCCGACGCGTGGTCGACCAAGCGCTCCGCACCGGCCGGTATGAGCCCTGGGAGCACGTGCCGCAGCCGGACAGCGCCAACCAGTACATGCGCAACCACCTGAACCTGAACCTGGTAGAGGCCGAGCGACGGTACCCGAGCCTGCGCTCGGAGCCGGCCCAGGTGAGCCATGATCAATCGCTAGGCCCGTCGTGATGCAGCAGCCGGAGGTCGTCGACACCGAGCCCGTCCAAACTGGGCCGCACAACGACCCCCGGTTGCTGCGACAGCGGCACCGCGCAGGGCACCGCGAGGACCCGGCAGCCGGCCGCCCGGCCGGAGGCGACCCCGGTCGGCGAGTCCTCGATGACGATCGTCTCCTTCGCGGATAGCTGCAGCAGCGCCAACGCCTGGCGGTACGGCGCGGCGTCGGGCTTGGCCGCCGTCTCGCCACCGCACACGACGGCATCGAAATGCTCGGCCCCGATCGAGGACAGCGCCAGCTCCACCAGTGCAGGGCTGGTGGCGGTCACCAGCGCCGTCCGTAGGCCGGCCCGGCGTACGCCGAGCAATAACTCACGGGCACCCGGACGCCAGAGCAGTCCGTCCGCGAACAACTCGGCGGTGCGGACGTCGAGCCATTCCGCGTCCGCGTCGCTGTCGCGGCCGGTGATACACAGATCGGCGTAGAAAATGTCCATGGACACCGCCATGTTCGCGCCGACCAGGGCGTCTCGGGCCTCCGCCGAGAGGATCCCGCCCAGCTTCGTGGCCAACTCTTGCAGGGAGACGTCCCAGACCCGCTCGGAATCCAACAGAGTGCCGTCCATGTCCCACAGGACCGCCCGCAGCTCAGGCCTGACTGCGTCCTTGGCGATGGGCGCCATACCGACCAGGATACGGCCGATGGCTTCTGCCATGGGTGCGCTTCTCACGTGCTCACCGGTGCTCACGTCGACGGGTTGTCCCGTCAGCCGTGTGATGCCTCACATCACCACGTAGACGGATCCGTTCTGCTCGACGACTGGGTAGGTCTTCGCACGCATGCGGGGGTCGGGCAGGCACCGGCCGGACTCGATCTCGAACTCCCATCCGTGCCAGGCGCAGCGCAGGATTCGGCCCGCCATGCCGTAGACGAAAGAGAAGTCGCGCGCCGACAGCGTCGTCCCGGTCACCGGTCCAAGGCACAGCGCGCCGCCTGAGTGGGGGCAGCGGTTGCGTAGTGCGTAGAAGCGGCCCTCGACGTTGAAGACGCCCGACGCTGCGGCCGTTCAGCTCGCGGATCACCCGCTCGCCGGGTTGGACCTCGTCGCTGCGGCAGGCGTAGAAGCCGGGCTGCTCTTCGGCCGGTGGCATCAGGCAGGCCTGGCTGGCTGCTGTGGCGCGTGCCCTCCGGTTGCCGGCGGCGGCAGCCGGTAAAGCTCGCGAGCGTTCTCGCGCAGCACCCGATCCCTCCATGCGGCTGGGATGCGCACCCGTTCGGGGTCGTCAAAGTCCCAGTGCGGGTAGTCGGTGGCAAACAGCAACGTCCGCTCGCCGTCGATCGCCTCCAGCGCGCTCCACAGGTGCCGGATGTCCTTGGGTTGCTCCAGCGGCTGTGTGGTTAGCCGGATGTGCTCGCGGGCGACCTCACTGGGGAGGCGGTCCAGCCACGGCGTCTCCTTGCGCAGCGCCTTCCAGTCCGCGTCAAGGCGCCACAGGATTGCCGGCAGCCACGCCACGCCGCACTCGATAAGCACGAACCGCAACGTAGGCAACTTCTCGAAGACCCCGTGCGCGATAAGGCTCGCGACATGGCCCATGCCCGTCTCGCAGAGCAGCGCGTGCGCCTCCCAGAAAAAGCTGGGCGGGCCGGTTCCGGTGGGGTTGGCATTCACGCCGCCCTGTCCACCGAGGTGCGCGGCGACCGGCAGCCCCATCTCGGCGGCGGCATGGAACATCGGCCAATAAACGGGATCTCCGTAAGGCCGCTGCGATCCCGAGGAGACGATCACCTGCACCATGTCGGGGTGCCCGCCGATCCGCCGGATCTCCTCGGCGGCGCCCGAGGGGTCCTGTGGGGCCACCACGACCGAGCCCTTGAGCCGCGCATCTATTGGCAACCATTCCTGCACCATCCAGTCGTTGGCGGCGCGGGCAAGGGCCGAGGCAAGGTGCGGATTGGCCAGCGTGGAGACCTCGATCCCCTCGTCGCCGCCAAGGATGGCGTACTCAACGTCGTAGCGGTCCAGCAGTTGGGTCCGCATGAACTCATAGTCCGAGCCAGGGGTTCCGCCTCCCGGCGGGATCGCGTCCGTGCGCATGAAGCCCTCGGGATGCAACCAGGGCCGATGCGCGTGCGGGAACGAGTCGCGCCCGCCGGGCAGCTCTCCGCGCGCTAGGACATCACGCCGTACGGCTGCAGATAAGGCAGCAGTTCCTGGGACGAATTCCAGCTGTTGTGCACGTCGCAGTCGATGATCAAGGCAGCCTCTCCGTTAAGCTGAGCTGCAGGCTGAAGATGATATCGGACGGCTGCCTTCACCGCCCGCGTCTGCCGTCCGCTCAGCGGGGGCGATGGCATGCTTGCCCCACAGCTCCTTGGAGGCTAGTCGAGCCCCCTCGACGACCGACTCGAGCTTGGCCCATGCGATGCGGGGAAGAACGCGGGTGTAGTCGACGGCCGTGGCGAAGCCGCAGTCGGTTCCGGCGATGACGTTCTCCCGACCGACGACCGAGGCGTAGGCAACGATGCGCTGAGCGACGAGCTCGGGGTGCTCGATGTAGTTGTTCGTGGTGTCGACCACACCCGGAATGACCAGTTTGCCGTCGGGCAGGTCCACGTCATCGAAGACCTTCCACTCGTGCGCGTGGCGCGGATTGGCTCCTTCTACGAGCAGGCCGGACGGTCGGGCCCGGAGAACGGCGACCAGGATGTGGCGCAGTTCCGTGTCACGGTGGTGGGGGCCCTCCCCGTTGCCCCAGCAGATGTGGATTCGCATGCGGTCAGGTGGCAGGTCGGCGAGTGCGTGGTTGAGAACCTCGACATTTCGTTCGGTGTCGTGGATCACATCTGCCAGCGGCAGGTCAGGGGAGCGGTCGTAGCGTCGGCTCAGGTCGGGGCAGTCGATCTGGAGGATGAAGCCGGCATCAACGATTGCCCGGTACTCGTGTCGCATCGCGTCGGCGATGGCATAGAGATATTCCTCCTCGGTGCGGTAGTACCGGTTGGTCATGTACATCGCAACGTTGCCGGGCGACGCGGCGGTCATGAACGCCTCGACATAGTTGCAGCCGGCGAGTGCGGCAGTGAGGTTTCTGATGTCACGGTGTACGGCGTCGGGATCGCGCAGCGAAACAGGGCCGATGCAAGCCGGTAGGGCGAACGTGGACCGTTGACCGGTGCTGGTCATGGGGACGAGCGCAGCGGCTTCGGGATAGTCGGCCATGTATCCGATGGCTACGTCGTCGGCTTGGCCGCCGAAGCCGTCGAGCCGATCCGGTACGTAGCCGATGTAGCTGGGCTTGCCCGCCTCGCCATCGCCGACGACGTCGAGGCCTGCGGTGATCTGGGTGTCGACGAGTTCGGCAGTCGCGCTGGTGACTCGCTCGTGCCGGGCGCGAACGGCACCGTCCTGCGTCCGGTGATCTTCTAGCAGCATCGCGGCCAGGTCACCCGGGCGCGGGAGGCTGCCGGCGTGGGTGGTGAGGATCCGATCGTCGCTGCGCTTCACGGGGAAGCCCCTTGCATTGTCGTTCAGCGGGTGGTGACTATGGGACGCTGACGACCACCTTGCCACGGGTGTGACCTGACTCGACGCTAGCCAGTGCCTCGGCGGCTCGATCCAGGGGAACGACATCACTCACATGTGGATCAAGTTTCCCGTCAGCCACCAACTGCACGATCTCGGCGAGTACGGCGCCGCTGCCGTCCCGTTCGACACCTCGCCCGCCGAGCTCGGCTACAGCATCGGGATCCGTGGTGGTCAGCAGGCGTGAGCGATCGCTGGCCAGGGCAGCGACCGAACGCAACGCATCACCGCCAACCAGGTCGAGGACGGCGTCGACCCCGTTGGGCATGATCGCGCGCACCCGGTCGGCCACGCTGTCGCCGTAGGTCACCAGGGTCGCACCGAGCGATTCGGCCAGCTCACGCTTCTCCTCGCTGCCGGTGCCGAGAACGAAGACCCCGCGGTCACGCGCCAGCTGGGCTGCGGCAACGCCCACCCCGCCACCGATCCCGTTGATCAACAAGGATTCGCCCTCGCGGAGTTCCAGTTGTCCGATGGCGTCGTAGGCCGTGCCCGCGGCCACCGGTAGGGCTGCGGCGTCGGTGAAGGACACCTGGGGCGGCTTCTTGGTGGCAGTGCTCGCCGTGACCAAGGTGAATTCGGCGTACCCTCCCGAGCCCGGAGCGACGCTGCCGAGGACCTCGTCGTGGATCGAGAAGCCGGCGACGTCCTGGCCGACCTCCTCGACCACACCGGACACCTCGCGCCCGAAGGCGACCGGAAGGCTCAGCGGCATGACCTCGGCCAGATAGCCCTCCCGGATCTTCCAGTCCACCGGGTTGACCCCAGCGGCGCGTACGGCAACCAGCAGCTCGCCTGCGCCTGGCGTGGGCCGGTCGAGATCGAGGACCTCCTGGACGTCGGTACCGCCGTATCGGCTGAATCCATATGCAATGGGCACGTAGTCCTGCTCTTTCTCGATTGTCGGCCCGTCCTGATGTGCAGGGCCGGAATGTGACCGTAGCGATCGTTGTTGCTTCCTGTGCCAGTCCAGTCGCGGTCCTGCGCACAGGCGTGACGGGGCCGACTTTGACCAGCGCTGAGGCATTCGGTAAAGTCGTACCTTGTGCCCGGGGTAACTCGGGCCATGTCCGTGTGTGGCGCCCAGAGCGGGGGCCGCGGAGGGATCGAACTCAAGCACAAGCGAGTTTGCATCCTCTCCCGCAGCGCCGGACATGTCACCCACGAGAAAACCACAACCGGTTCCCGCCGTGCGCGTCGAGTGGTCCGACACACCCGACCGCGGGGGCCGGATGGCTCACCACGACCCACCCGGTACCAGCACTACCCGAACGCCGACCGAGCATCGATCCACACAGACGCAGCACCGAGTCAGAGCAGGAGATCGCAGCACCCATGCCGACGATCAACCAGTTGGTCCGCAAGGGCCGCGAGGACAAGGTCAAGAAGACCAAGACTCCGGCACTCGAGGGCTCTCCCCAGCGCCGTGGGGTCTGCAC
>JACCUM010000431.1 GCA_013811805.1 Geodermatophilaceae bacterium
CCGGGGCGACTGCGCGAGCCGAGCAGGCCAGACAGACCGCGACCGCAGCCGAACGCGAGCTGCGCCTGGCGCAGGAAGCTCTCGAGAGCTTCGCGCGGGACACCTACGTCAACGCCAGCAGCGAGCTAGCGGTCAGCATGCTGCTGCTGGACTCCAATGGCGCGGCCGACCTGCTGGAGCGGGCCAGCCTTTTGGATGCGGTCTCGACCAGCCGTACCGAGGTGCTGGACCGAGTGGTGGCCGCGCAGGGAAGGACCGCCGCGACCGAAGAAGCTGCCGCCGAGGCACTGGGAACCAACCTCGAGGCCGAGGCTCAGGCGCGCACAGCCTTCGAGCAGGCAACGGCGCTGCTCGAGGAGCAACAGGCGAATCTGCCCAAGCTCCTGGAGGACAAGGCTGACAACGACGAGAAGTTCTACGCGGCTCTGGTAGAGCTACTCGGTCCAGAGGGTGCCGCCGCAGCGTTCGCGCAGTACGAGCAAGACCTCCAGAGCCAGTACTCCGCTGAGGCGTCAGCGCGGGCCGACGCCTACGGCGGCGGCCCCGTACTGTCCGGCAGCTGGGCACTACCGCTGGCCGGGCCGCTCACCAGTTGCTTCTGCGAGCGTTGGGGCACGATGCACTGGGGGATCGACATCGCCGCACCGATGTACACTCCGATGTACTCAGCCGGGGACGGCGTAGTCGTGAAGGCAGGCCCCGCAACAGGTTTCGGGCAAGCCGTTTACATCGAGCATGACAACGGCGACGTCACGGTATACGGCCATATGGAAGTCATCGAAGTGAGCACCGGGCAGCGCGTGGCAGCCGGGCAGGAGATAGCACTCGTCGGCTCGCAGGGCTTCTCGACCGGTCCGCACCTGCACTTCGAGGTTTACTCCGGGGGGCTCAACGGGGTCCGGGTCGATCCCGTGATCTGGCTGGCCAACCGCGGGATCTTCGTCTGAGCGGAGGCAGATCACACCAGCGCGCGGACAGCAACGGTGACCAGCACGCCCGCGACGATGCAGACGATCTGACTCCGGCCCAGTAACCACAGCACCCCGATCACCGTAAGCCCGGGCAACAGCCTCCAATCGAACTCTCGCCAGCCCTGCCCCAGCAGCGCCACGATCAGCAAACCGGCGAGCAGGGCGGGGGCCAGCGACTGCACCACCAGCGATACCCGAGGTGGTAGCGGGCGATCCCCGAGCAGCGCCGGTCCGGCGGCCTTGATCGCGAAATTGATCACCGCCAGGACCCCGATCGCCACCCACAAGGTCATGCAAGTTCCGCATCGTCTGATCGGCCGGTGCCGCCCCGGCCACGGCCGATCAGGATCACGAGGGCGGCCAGGGACGAGAGCAGGACGGCAACGCCGGCGGGTGCCACGAGCAGCAATCCACCGGTGAGCAGGATCGCGATCCCTGCGATCCACGGGGCCCGCGGCGTCGAGCGGAAGGTGTCCAGCAGCAGCACGAGAAAGAAGCCGGGAAAGACCAGGTCAAGGCCGAGGGATGCGACCAGCGTCGGTGGAGGAGCCGTCACCACCCCGACGACGGTCCCGAGGATCCAGACCGGCCACTGGACCGCACTGGCGCCGAACATCGTCAGGCGGTCGTATCGCCCGGCACCTTGATAGGCCGCTGCCCAGGAGCCGTCGAGGATCGTCTGCGCGCCGAGCGCCCGCTTCCAAGCGGGGCCCTTGAGGCTGCCGGCCACGGCGATCCCCATCGGGAGGAACCGCAGATTGATCAACGTGGCGGCGCCCAGGGCAAGGAACAGAGTGCTGCCGGCGGTGAGCGTGGTGAGCAGGGCAAGTTGGGCACCCGCGGAGAAGACGATCACCGAACAGATGATCGTGGCGGCCGGTGGCCAGCCGAGTGTGGTCGCGAGCGCACCGAAGCTCAGCGCGACCGGAAAGACTGCCAGTCCCAGCCCGACACCGGTCCTGAGTCCGGGGCGCCAGCCGAACTCGGGTGGGGTGACCGATCTGCTCACGTCGCAACCTGTGGCCCACGCATTCTGGTGATGGTGCCTCCCGGGCGATCGGTCCGAGATGGCGGGGCGCGACCCGGCCGTGTGCTGGCAGATCCGTGACGGACCTCGGTCGTAGGCTGGATACGTGCCGGATCCGTCGACGTACCGCCCGGCGGTGGGCAGCATCCCCGAGGGCCCAGGGGTCTACCGTTTCCGCGACCCGTACGGGCGGGTCATCTATGTCGGCAAGGCCAAGAGCCTTCGCAGCCGGGTCAACTCGTATTTCGCCGATCTCGCCGGACTGCATCCGCGGACCAGGCAGATGGTCACCAGTGCTGCCGGTGTCGACTGGACGGTGGTCAGCACCGAGGTCGAGGCGCTGCAACTGGAATACAACTGGATCAAGGAGTTCGATCCTCGGTTCAACGTCCGCTACCGCGATGACAAGAGCTTTCCGAGCCTCGCGGTGACCTTGTACGAGGAATACCCCCGGCTGCAGGTGATGCGCGGCCCGAAACGCAAGGGCGTGCGGTATTTCGGCCCGTACTCACATGCTTGGGCCATCCGGGAGACGCTGGATCTGTTGCTGCGGGTGTTTCCGGCCCGCACCTGCTCGGCCGGGGTCTTCAAGCGGGCCGGGCAGATCGGCCGCCCGTGCCTGCTCGGCTACATCGGCAAGTGCTCGGCGCCCTGCGTGGGCAATGTCACCGCCGACGAGCACCGACAGATCGTGGAGGACTTCTGTGACTTCATGGGTGGCCGTACAGACACCTTGATCCGGCGGCTCGACCAGCAGATGGCCGCAGCTGCCGCCGACCAGGAGTACGAGCGGGCCGCCCGGCTCCGCGACGACATCGGCGCTCTGCGGCGGGCTCTTGAGAAGCAGGCCGTGGTGCTCGGTGACGGTACTGACGCGGACCTGGTCGCCTTCTCCCAGGACGACCTAGAAGCATCCGTCCAGGTCTTCCACGTCCGCGGCGGCCGAGTGCGCGGACAGCGCGGCTGGATCGTCGACAAGGTCGAGGACGTCAGCACCGGTGACCTCGTCGCCCAATTCCTGCTGCAGGTGTACGGCGGAGACCTCGTTGAGGACGCCGACGGTTCGGGGACCGTGCGGGACGCCGTCCCCAGGGAGATCCTCGTGCCGGAACTGCCTGAGGACGTCGACGCACACATCCGCCGGCTGAGTGACCTGCGTGGGGGACCGGTCGGCATCCGCATACCGCAACGCGGGGACAAACGGGCCCTGATGGACACGGTGCAGCGCAACGCGGGTGAGGCATTCGCCCGACACCGAGTCAAGCGGGCCAGCGACCTGACCGCGCGGTCGCTCGCTCTTGCCGAGATCCAGGATTCCCTCGATCTACCCGCAGCGCCGCTGCGGATCGAATGCATCGATGTCTCCCATGTGCAGGGCACGAACGTCGTGGGCAGCTTGGTGGTCTTCGAGGACGGCGTCGCCAAGCGTTCGGACTACCGGCGGTTCATCATCAGCGCCGAAGGAGGGCGCGATGACACGCTCTCCGTGGCCGAGGTCGTCCGTCGTCGCTTCGCCCGCTATCTCAAGGAGCAATCCCAGGGCGGTGCCGGCGGCCCGGGCGGTCCAGTCCTCGGCCCGCCCGACCTCGCCATCGGCATCCCGAGGAAGTTCGCCTACCCGCCAAACCTCGTCGTCGTGGACGGCGGGGTCCCGCAGGTGGAAGCTGCCCAAGTGGTCCTGGAGGAGATGGGCATCGAGGACATCGCCGTCGTCGGACTCGCCAAGCGGATGGAAGAGATCTGGGTGCCTGGTCAAGCCGACCCGGTGATCCTTCCGCGGACCAGTGAGGCGCTCTACCTGCTGCAGCGGATCCGGGACGAAGCCCACCGTTTCGCCATCACCCATCACCGCGAGCGGCGCTCCAAGAGCATGCTGGCTTCCCTGCTGGACGACGTGCCCGGGCTCGGCGAGGTACGACGAAAGGCGTTGCTGGCCAAGTTCGGCTCGCTACGGGCGTTGCGCGCCGCTGACGTGGACCAGGTCGCCGAGGTCCCCGGCGTGGGCCGCAAGACGGCCGAGGCAGTTGTCGCCGCCCTCGCCGAGGACATCGGGCCGAACGAGGTCAGGGCCGGACGGGCAGACTGACCGGCATGCACCTGGATGGGGCCCGCTCCGACGCCGTGGCCGCCGGCCCGCCCAGTGCTCTGGACATCGTCCTGGTCACTGGGCTGTCCGGGGCGGGTCGCAGCACCGCGGCCAAGTGCCTGGAGGATCTCGGCTATTTCGTGGTCGACAATCTGCCGCCCGCGCTGATCGCGACGATGGTCGATCTGGGCAGCAGTTCGCGCGGGGCGGTGACCCGGCTGGCTGTCGTTGTGGACGTACGCTCCCGTGCCTTTTCCTCGGACCTGACCGGCACGCTGGCCGGCCTCGACGAGCGCGGTTTCCGGCCAAAGGTGCTCTTCCTGCAGGCCCGGGACGATGTCCTGATCCGGCGCTTCGAGTCCGTTCGTCGGGCGCATCCGTTGCAGGGCGAAGGCCGACTCTCCGACGGCATTGCGGCCGAGCGCGTGTTGCTCACCGACCTGGCCGGCGTCGCCGATGTCACCGTCGACACCAGCGACCTGAACGTCCACCAATTGCGGGCCACGATCGAGCTGGCCTTCGGCGCAGAGTTCGTGCCCAGCCTCAAAGCAACCGTCATGAGCTTCGGGTACAAGTACGGTCTGCCGCTGGATGCCGATCTCGTCGTCGACGTCCGCTTCCTGCCGAACCCGCACTGGCTACCGGAGTTGCGGCCGCTGACCGGTCAGCACCCAGAGGTCCGGGCCTACGTACTGGGGCAGGAGACGGCGGGAGGGTTTCTCGACGCGTACATGGAGATCCTGAACTTGATCGGGACCGGCTATCAGCGCGAGGGCAAGCGCTACCTGACCCTCGCCGTGGGGTGCACGGGCGGCAAACACCGCAGCGTGGCGATCAGCGAGGAACTGGCTGCCCGACTGGTGGCCGCAGGCGTACACACCACAGTCGTGCATCGGGACCTGGGACGCGAGTGAACCAAGCAGCTGACCAGCCCCGCATCGTCGCGCTCGG
>JACCUM010000198.1 GCA_013811805.1 Geodermatophilaceae bacterium
CGCTCGCCTACGAACTGGGCCGAGCCGTGCGCGGGCTGCGTGAGCAGCGCGACTGGACTCAGGCTCAGCTCGCCGGCTCGGCGGGCATGACCCAATCCGCTGTCGCCCGCTTCGAAGCCGGCGGGACCGTCCCAAGCCTTCGCGTCCTCGAGCGGCTCGCCGCTGCCCTAGACGCGGACCTGACAGTCAGCGTGATCCCGCGCGAGCGCGTTGCCTGATCGCTCGTGTTTGCTGGCTGGTCCACGTTGGACGTTGATCCACGTAGGACATTGCATAGTCGCCCGTCCCCAGCCTCCGTCGCCGAGCGCGACGCCCCGGCGCTGGGCGGCGGCATTGTTCCAGCTGTTGCGAGCAGGTGCGCGTCAGAGGCCTACCAGAGCGTCAGCGCGCACTTGGGCTGTGCTTGCTGCCGTTGCCCTCTGGCCGCTCGGGTGATGACGGCCTAGCCCGCGGCGTCATCGATATTGAGAAGGCTGCGCGGGCGCGCGGCCTCGACGTGTACGCCGTCAACCTCAATGCCCAGTTCCGGTGTGGCGGCAGCGACAGCGACAGCTACGTCGAATGGGTGCAGCGACTGCTCGGGCTTCGGATGGGTGGCCCAACACAGTGGTGGGGGAATCCGGGTTCGGTCAGGTCGGCTGCGCGTACACGGCGCAAGGCTTCGAGTACGACTGGAACGGGTCATCATGGGCCCGGACCTCGTGTGGCGTGACAACGGATGGGCGACGGTCCGCGCGGCCAACAAAGACCCGGACTTCCGGTGCCGTGTCCGGCCGCTCAGCTGTGCGACGTGAGTTGCGAAACGCGTCCGCGCGAGATGTGCATGATCTCCGCGACGTCAGTCACCGAGAGACCGCTTGCGCGTAACTCACGGGCCACCCGCCTGGCTTGAGCGGCCGCATCTTCCTGCGCCTTGGCGGCTTCCGCGGTCGCTTGACGCGAAGCCTCTGCGTCAGCTTCGAGCCCACCGAGCCGGTAGAACAGGCTGACCGGGTAGTCCTCTGGTTCCCCACCGAGCATGGTCGCGAGATAGTCCTGCGCCTCTTGACGGGCGGTCGCGAGGGTTGTCGACTGGGTAACTCCCACGTCGCCGACGTAGAGTTCCCAGCCGTCCTCCCAGCGCTGCGCTGTGACGGTGAAGGTCTTCATTGCAACCATCCCTCCGGTAGGCAAGTCAGCTTCTTGATGCAGTCCCGGATCACTCCCGGGCTTACGGTGGTGTGCCCCGGAATCGAGACCATGTGTCGGCCGCATGGGCAGTACCACTTCACGTGGCTGCCCTTTCCAGGCTCCGACCGGAGTCCGTGACTCCGCAAGGCTTTGACGACCTCACGGTGTTTCATGCCTGCAACCACGGCGGTAGTTTAGTGGCTCTAAACTTGCAATGGAAAGGTCCCCTAGACACTGCAGGAGAATCCATCCAAGACACATGCCGGCGCGGTCAGACCTCGGTGGTACGACTGACACATGGCGCGCGCACCGTTGATCACAATCGTACGAGGCGGGATCTGTTGAGCGTCGCCGCCGACGAGATTGGCTCTGTCAACCCGAGTTGGCCCCGGGCTGACGGTCTGCTTCGCCCCAGGTGTTAGTCGGGCGATGAGATCCTTGAACTGTGTCGGACGTCTCCGGCCGGCGGGCGCCGGTTGCGTGCGGCCAGTGCCCGCATGTGATCGCTGAGCACGTCATATGGCAGCCAGACGCCGTGCGCGGCGGGTGGATTCACTGCGGTGCCGAGGGATGCATGCGTTGCTGGCATGAATGGCCCCTGCTCGTAGAGACGAGCGAGTCGCATGACCGATGAGCGATGGCTTGCGATCGGCCTGGATCTTCGTTTGCTGACGACTGGAGAGGGCGGGCGGCGAACTCCGGTTCGGTTGGACATCCCGTTCCAGTATCGGCCGAACTGGGGTCTGGTCGGCATGCCGGATCGAGAGCAGGTCGGTGCGCCAGTGTTCTGCGCTTCCAGCGTAGAGGTCACCCCAGGATCGAGCGCTCGAGCGGTGATCATCCCGTTGTTCGAAGGATCGACCGCTGTAGTCGCGAACGTAGGCAACCATCTCCGTACGGGAGGGATGCCCGCCCGACCCACGAGGAAAGCCCCATCCGGGCAGCCCGCTGAACCGCCGCGGCGTGAACAGGGTCAGGCTGTCCCACCGGTCAAGCCAGGACTGACCGATCTCCGCCGAGTCCAGCGCGAGGACTCGTAGTGCGGGCGTCCGGGTGAGGACATACGTCGTACCGAGCCCAGCCTGCCCCGCCCCGATCACGAGCACGTCGACGTCACGCTCAGCGGCGCGATCAGCCAGCGTCGGCTCCCTGCTCGGCTTGCTGAATCGACCACGCGGCGTTGATCAGCCCGACGTGGCTGAATGCTTGCGGTGTGTTCCCGAGGTGCTCGCCAGTGGCCGAATC
>JACCUM010000225.1 GCA_013811805.1 Geodermatophilaceae bacterium
GCCGCTTCATCCCGCCGGACAACGGCTCCACAAGATCGTCGGCCCGGTCGGTCAACTGCACGAAGTCGAGCAATTCGGCTGCCCGGGTGCGGATCTGCGCGCGGGGTATGCCGAAGTAGCGGCCGTACATCAGCAGGTTCTCTCGTACGGTGAGTTCCTGGTCGAGGTTGTCGCTCTGCGGTACGACGCCGAGCCGGGCCCGGATCGCCGGGCCGTCGGTGGCCGGATCTCGGCCGAGGATCTGCAGTCGGCCATCGGTGGCCGGGGAGACCGCCCCGATCATCCGCATCGTGGAGGACTTGCCTGCGCCGTTCGGTCCGAGAAAGCCGAAGGCCTCGCCTCGCCGTACGGAGATGTCGATGCCGTCCACGGCGGTGAAGTCGCCGAAGTTCTTGCGCAGCCCGCGAGCCCAGATCATGTCGTCCACACCAGGCCGGTCAGTGACCACCACTGCCTCGTCCTGGGTGAGAGAGGCCGGCTCGGTCATGTCCTCGACGCTAACCGAGGGCTCGGACGTACCGCCAAGCAATTCAGCTGCCATCCGGCCAGGCTGCAACCTCAACCGCGGGTGAGGTCAAGTCCCACGCACACATCGCTGATCGGTTTGACAGGGTGGAGGAATGCGGATCGCGACCTGGAACGTGAACTCGATCGGGGCCCGACTGCCTCGGCTACTGCCATGGCTCGAGGAAACGGCCCCCGACATCGTCGCGCTGCAGGAGACCAAGTGCGCGGCGGGCGCCTTCCCGTACCTGGCTGTGCAGGCACTCGGGTACGAAGCCGTGGCGGCCGGCGACGGCCGATGGAACGGGGTGGCGATTCTGTCCAAGCTCGGACTCACCGACCCGACAACCGACCTGGCCGGCTACCCGGAGGCTCGGCTGGCCGCGGCCCAGTGCGGTCCCTTGCATGTCACCAGCGTGTACGTGCCCAACGGTCGCTCCCCTGAGGACGCGCAGTACCCGTACAAGCTCGAGTGGCTGGCGGCACTCCGGGCGCGTCTGGACGGCTTCGAACCCACCCAGCCGCTGGTGATCATGGGCGACTTCAACGTTGCGCCGACCGACGACGACGTGTGGGACGTCAGGGCGTTTTCCGGGTCGACGCACGTGACACCGGCCGAGCGGGCCGGCGTACAGGCGCTCGTGGACTGGGGCTTGTCCGACGTACGTGCGCGGCCGGGAAAGGGCGACCATCCGTTCACCTATTGGGACTACCGCGCCGGGATGTTCCACAAGGACCTGGGCATGCGCATCGATCTGGTCTTGGCAACGGCGTCGGCCCGGGTCACCGACGCCTACGTCGACCGCGAGGCGCGCAAGGGCAAACTCCCGTCCGACCACGCTCCGGTCGTAGTCGACATCGACCTCTGATCCGGTCAGCCGAGGTCGGGGAAGAACAGGGCGATCTCGCGTGTGGCGGACTCCGACGAGTCGGAGCCGTGCACGATGTTGTTCTGCACCTCGAGGGCGAAGTCGCCGCGGATGGTGCCCGGCGTGGCAGCAACCGGGTCGGTGGCACCGGCTAGGGCCCTGAACGCCGGGATGGCCCGCGGCCCCTCGATCACCAGGGCGACCAGCGGACCGCCGGTGATGAACTCCAGGAGATCCTCGAAGAACGGCTTGCCGTCGTGTTCGGCATAGTGTTGCGCGGCGGTCTCCCGGTCCAGTGAGCGCAGCTGCAGGGCCACGACCCGCAGTCCCTTGGCTTCGATGCGGGTGATCACCTCACCGATCAGAGCACGGCGTACGCCGTCAGGCTTGACCAGGACGAGGCTGCGTTCGGAATCAGGCACGGCCGCGGAGCCTACCCATCGCCGTTCGCCGGCCGTACGGGCGGCGATTCGAGCAGTTCAGCCCGGATCCGCAGCAGATAGACCCACAGCAGCACGAAGAGTGCCCCGAGGAACCACATCACGGCAGTGAAGAATCCGGTCGCCAGCACTGGCAGCTGTACGGCCAGACCGGCCTGCGGACCCCATGACCGACGCTGCAGCCCGGCCACCACGACCAACAGCACGACCACTGCTAGGACGGCCGACAAACGCCACGGGGTCAGACCAGGGCCGCTCTGCACGATCGCCCGAGGAACGAAGAGCACGACGAGCGCCTCGAGGATCAGGACGGCGGCTGCACCACCATTGAGCCGCTTGGCCACCTGTGCCCGGCATTCGTGCGCGTGAAGGCGTCCTTCGATGGAACCTATTGGCTCAAGGCGTCCTTCATTCGGATCAGACGACTCGTTCAGCGGGTCGGGCATTGCTTGTCAGTCGCTGCCGACGAGCAGGGCACGCGCATCCCCTGCCGTCACCACGCTACCCGTGATCAACACGCCGACTCCGGAGAGCACGTCGACATCGTTCTCGGCCAGTTCTACGGCGGTTTCGATCGCGGTCAGAAGGTCGGGGACAACGACGACCCGGTCGGCCCCGAACACCGGTACCGCGATGGCTGCCAACTCATCGGCAGACAGGCCTCGCAGTGAACTGTTCTGGGTGACCACCACCTCGTGCAGCACGGTTTCGGCGATCTCCAGGATCCCCCGGACATCCTTGTCGGCCAAGCAGGCCATGACCCCGATCAACCGGGTGAAGTCAAAGGCCTCGTCGAGGGCGGCCGCCGAAGCGGCCATCCCGGACGGATTGTGCGCAGCATCGATCAGCACCGTCGGTGCCGAGCGCACCGATTCCAACCGCCCAGGGGATGTCACGGCGGCAAAGCCTGCGCGTACGGCGTCGATGTCCATCGGCCCCGTGGCCGCACCGGCGCCGAAGAACGCCTCCACCGCGGCGAGGGCGAGTACGGCGTTGTGTGCCTGGTGCTCCCCGTGCAGGGCGAGGTAGATCTCCTCGTAGGTCCCGCCGAGTCCCTGAAAAGCCAACACCTGCCCGCCCACGGCGACCGCACGGTCCATAATCCCGAACTCGGCCCCCTCGCGGGCCACCGTGGCGTCCACCTCGAGCACCCGGCGCACCAGCACCTCGGCGGCGGCGGGCTCCTGCGCCGCCAGCACCGCGGTGGCCTCGGCCTTGATGATCCCGGCCTTCTCGCCGGCGATCGCGGCGACGTCGGGACCCAGATAGTTGGTGTGATCCAGGGCAACCCTGGTGACAACAGCGACCTGAGCGTCAGCGACGTTGGTGGTATCCCAGGCCCCGCCCATCCCCACCTCGAGCACCGCCACGTCGACTGGGGCATCAGCGAAGGCGGCGAGCCCCATGCCGGTCAGCACCTCGAAATAGGACAGCGGGATCTCCTGACCGGCATCCACCAGTGCGACGAACGGGGCGACCTCGTCGTAGACCTCGACGAAGCGTTCCTCGCTGATCGGCTCGCCGTCGATCACGATCCGCTCGGTGACCGACGTCAGGTGCGGACTGGTGAATCGCCCGACCCGCAGACCGAAGGAGCGCAACAGGGCGTCGACCATCCGAGCGGTAGTTGTCTTGCCGTTCGTACCGGTGATCTGGATGACCGGGAACGCAGCCTGCGGAGACCCCAGCGCGTCAGCGAGTGCCGCCATCCGTACTAACGTTGGCGACAGGCGCGACTCGGGCCAGCGGGTCCGGAGTTCGGCCTCCACCCGGACCAACCCGGTAATCGTTTCCCTGTCCGGGGCGGCCTTCTGCACACTTCCTAGGATGCCAGCCATGTCCGCGAACCCGAGCGCCGCCCACGGCCAGTCAGGTACGTCCACCGTGCCCGACAAGCCCACCCTCGATGGCATCGAGGAGCGCTGGTCGCAGGTATGGGCCGAGCAGGGCACCTACGACTTCGATCCGAACGCCACGCGGGAGCAGGTCTTCTCCATCGACACACCGCCACTCACAGCCAGCGGCGCGATGCATGTCGGGCACGCCTTCTCCTTCACCCACACCGACCTCATCGCGCGCTACCAGCGGATGCGGGGCAAGAACGTCTTCTACCCGATGGGCTGGGACGACAACGGACTACCGACCGAACGCCGGGTGCAGAATTTCTACGGCGTCCGCTGCGATCCGTCGCTGCCCTACGACCCCGACTTCACCCCGCCGGACAAGCCCGGAAAGGACCAGCTCCCGATCTCCCGGCCGAACTTCATCGAGCTCTGCCACGACCTGACCCTCGAGGACGAGAAGGCCTACGAAGCGGTGTGGCGCCGGATCGGGCTATCCGTGGACTGGTCCACGACCTACCGCACTATCGACGACGACTGCCGGGCGATCTCGCAGCGCGGCTTCCTCCGCAACCTGGCCAGAGGCGAGGCCTACCAAGCCGAAGCGCCGACGCTCTGGGACGTCACCTTCCGTACGGCCGTAGCCCAGGCCGAGTTGGAGGACCGGGAGCGTCCCGGTGCCTACCACCGGATTGCCTTCCAACGCACCGATGCCGAGGAGCCGATCTACATCGAGACGACGCGTCCCGAGCTGATCCCGGCCTGCGTTGCCCTGGTCGCCCACCCAGGAGACGATCGGTACGCCGCCTTGGTTGGTACGACCGTCCGTACGCCGATCTTCGGTGTCGAGGTGCCGGTCTTCGCCCATCACCTGGCAGAGCCGGACAAGGGTTCCGGGATCGCGATGATCTGCACCTTCGGGGACCTCAACGACGTGACCTGGTGGCGGGAGCTGGCACTGCCGACCCGACCGATCGTCGGATGGGACGGCCGGGTCATTGCCGAGCCCCCACCGGGATTGGACAGCATCGAAGGGCGGGCCGCGTACGAGCAACTGGCCGGCGCGACGATGTTCTCCGCCCGCGAACGGGTCGTGGCCATGCTGCGCGAATCGGGAGACCTCGACGGCGAGCCCAAGGCCATCACGCACCCGGTGAAGTTCTACGAGAAGGGCGATCGTCCGCTCGAGATCGTCACCACCCGGCAGTGGTACATCCGCAACGGCGGGCGCGACCTGGCGCTGCGCGAGACGTTCCTCGACCGCGGCCGCGAGCTCGACTGGGTCCCTGCCGCCATGCGCCAGCGCTACGACAACTGGGTCGGTGGGCTCAACGGCGACTGGCTGATCAGCCGGCAGCGCTTCTCCGGCGTGCCGTTCCCGGTCTGGTACCCCCTGACCGCCGACGGCGAGGCCGACCACTCGCGGCCGCTGCTGCCGACCGAGGACCAGTTGCCAGTCGACCCCGCCTCGCAGGCGCCGGAGGGCTACACCGAGGACCAGCGCGACCAGCCGGGCGGCTTCACCCGCGACCCGGACGTGATGGACACCTGGGCGACCTCGTCGCTCTCGCCGCTGATCGTCTGCGGCTGGGAGCGCGACCCGGACCTGTTCGCCCGCACCTTCCCGATGGACATGCGGCCGCAGGCGCACGAGATCATCCGCACCTGGCTGTTCGCCACCGTCGTGCGGTCGCACTACGAGGTGGGCACGCTGCCCTGGCGCACGGCGGCGATCTCGGGCATCGTGGCGGACCCCAAGCGCGAGAAGATGTCGAAGTCCAAGGGCAACGTGGTCGACCCGCTGGACGTGCTCGAGCGCTACGGCCCGGACGCGGTGCGCTGGCGCGCGGCGGGCGCCCGCCCGGGCACGGACAGCCCGTTCGACGAGGCCCAGATGAAGATTGGTCGGCGGCTCGCGATCAAGATCCTCAACGCCAGCAAGTTCGCCCTGCAGACCGGGGCCGTCGAAGACCCGACGCTCATCACCGACCCGCTCGACCGATCGCTGCTCGCGCACCTGGCCGGCGTCGTGCGGGAGGCCACCGACGCGCTGGAGGCCTACGAGTACACCCGCGCGCTCGAGGTCGCCGAGACGTTCTTCTGGACCTTCTGCGACGACTACCTCGAGCTGGTCAAGGATCGCGCGTACGGCGGCAGAGGTGAGGCGGCAGCCGACTCGGCCAGGGCCACCCTGGCCGGTGCCCTCTCGGTGCAGCTGCGTCTGTTCGCGCCGTTCCTGCCGTTCGTGACCGAGGAGGTCTGGTC
>JACCUM010000247.1 GCA_013811805.1 Geodermatophilaceae bacterium
ATTTCGAGACGATCGCCATCGAAACGATGGTCACCGCTTATCTCGACGCGGTGAAGTTGACCGGGCTGGCCGAGGAGAACCTGCAGGCCCGGGTACGCGGCGCGCTGCTGATGGGCTTGTCCAACCAACACGGTCACCTGGTCCTGGCAACCGGCAACAAGAGCGAGATCTCGGTCGGGTACTCCACGCTGTACGGCGACAGCGTCGGCGGTTTCGCACCGATCAAGGACGTCCCGAAGACCCTGGTATGGGAGTTGGCCCGCTGGCGCAACACGGTGGCCGCCGAGCGTGACGAGGTCGAACCGATCCCGGAGAACTCCATCGCCAAGCCGCCGTCAGCCGAGCTCCGACCGGGACAGCAGGACAGTGACTCGCTACCCGACTACGAGGTCTTGGACGCGATTCTGGCCGACTACATCGACCGTGACCTCGGCCACCGCGAGCTGGTCGAACGCGGCCACGACCCGGAGACGGTCGCCGCGGTGCTGCAGATGGTCGACCGGGCGGAGTACAAGCGGCGGCAGTTCGCTCCCGGCACAAAGATCTCACTGAAGTCGTTCGGACGTGACCGACGTCTCCCGATCACCAGTCGCTGGCGGGAGACGGTCGAGTCCTAGTCGTGTCAGGCTGATTGGACCCGGGGACAGAAGGGTCTGATATGTCGAGCACGAGCGGAACGGCACGACCCGTACGGGTTCGGATCCCGCATCTGCAGGCGCTCAAGGAGTCCTCCGAGCCTTGGCCGATGCTCACCGCCTACGACCAGTACACCGCCGCCATCTTCGACCAGGCCGGCATCCCGGTGCTGCTCGTCGGTGACTCCGCGGCGAACAACGTGTACGGCTATCCGAGTTCGCTGGGTGTCACGATCGAGGAACTGCTTCCGCTGGTTCGCGCCGTTGTCGGTGCCACCAAACAGTCCCTCGTGGTCGCCGACCTGCCGTTCGGCTCCTACGAATCCTCACCCGAGCAGGCGCTGGCAACGTCGGTACGGATGATGAAGGAGGCCGGCGCGCATGCTGTGAAGCTGGAAGGCGGCGTACGGGTAGCAGCGCAGATCCACAAGATCACCGAGGCTGGCATACCGCTCATGGCGCACATCGGGTTCACCCCGCAGAGCGAGCACCGCTTGGGCGGGTACAAGATCCAGGGCCGTGGCGCGGGTGCCGATCAGTTGCTCGCCGACGCGCACGCCATACAGGAGGCCGGTGCCTTCGCAGTCGTGCTGGAGATGGTTCCGGGTGAGCTCTCCGGACAGGTCACCAAAGAACTGACGATCCCCACGATTGGGATCGGCGCCGGACCGGCCTGCGATGCCCAGGTGCTGGTCTGGCAGGACATGGTCGGTCTGAACACCGGCAAGGTGCCGCGGTTCGTCAAGCAGTACGCAGACCTCGACGGTGTCCTTCGGGGGGCGGCTGCAGCGTACGCAACCGACGTGCGCGCCGGAACATTCCCGGGTCCGGAGCACACCTACAGCTGAGCTGGCCTGCTCCGGCCGGTCTAGAACTCGCGCGCCAGTTGAGCCCCCAGCACGTCCCATGCTTCGAGCAGCGATGGCCCGTACCAGGTCAGGTGCCGGCCACTGACTAGCGCGATCTGCTTGTCGGGGAAGGCTTCTGGGCCATCATCAGCGGCGAACTGGTATGGCTCGTCGGGAAGTACGACGAGGTCAGCGATTCTGACCCGCTCGTCCCCCAGTTCGATTCTCGGGTATCGCTCGACGTGGTCGGCAAAGACGTTGTCCACCCCGAGAATGCGCAGGACGTCTCCGGCGAAGGTGTCGTGCCCCAGGACCATCCAGGGCCGCCGCCAGATCGGAACCACTGCGCGACGGCGTGACATGGGTGCGACGGGCTGGTGCCAGAGCCGGCGGGTACGGATCAGCCAGTCCGGCTCCCCTCCGGTGAGGGCATGCAGGAGGGCGCTGAGGCTGTCGAGTGCCTGGGTGACAGTTGCCGGCGCAGTCACCCAGACCGCGATCCCGCTGTCCCGCAGTGCCGAGATGTCACTCGGACGGTTCTCCTCCGCATTGGTCACCACGAGATCGGGACCCAGGGCCCGGATGGCGTCGAGGTTCGGCCACTTGGTGCCCCCGACCCGGGGAAGGTCGAGATCGGCTGGATGGGTGCACCAGTCGGTCACCCCGACCAGGAGGTGGCGATGGGTGGCCGCGATGGATTCGGTGAGCGATGGCACGAGGCAGACGACCCGCCGTGGTCCGCGCCCCGGCATCGACCGGCCCTGATCGTCGACCGGCCCGTGATCTGGCTGCTGCACCTCGGATCCCGCTTATCGCCTGGACACCCGGATCATCGGGACACCGCGAGACGAACCGTACGGGCGTCGACGTCGGCCGCGATGACCTTGACCCGAACCGTCGCCCCCAACGAGAGGTCAGGTCCCGTGCATCTCGCGCGAACCGCCAGGTCACTGAGCACGACGGTGGCGTCCCTGCTGCCACGGCTGCCGACTTCGACGACGACGCCATCGAGGATCTGACCGATACGGTCGGCGAGAACTGCCGCCTCGGTCGCATCGAGGCAGGCACGTTGCAGTTCGTTGTCGCGACGATCTGCCGCGGTCATCGCTGCTGGCAGGTCTGGCAGTCGACTCCGCGCCCAGTGCTCGACGTCGCCTCCCTCCCGGATGCCGAGGCATACCTCGTTGGCGTATCGGTCGGCCAGCCGTCTGAGTGGCGCTGTGACGTGCGCGTACGGAGCGCCCACGCCGGCATGCTCGATCTGTTCGGGTGATGAACCATCGAAGGCGGTGTATCCCGACCCGCGCAACAGCCCAGCCGCCTCGTCGATGAAGGCTGCCTCCTGTGGGCTGCATCCGTCCACAGCAGACAGAACCTCGGCGGGCGAGGCGTCTGATGCCCAGTCGATTCCCAGCGACGCCGCAACGCGGCGAAGCTGCTCGACTGCGTGGTGATCGGCAGCCGGCAGGGTACGGAGGAGGCCGACGCCGGCATCCAGCATGAGGCGCGCGGCCGCCCGTCCGGTCAGCAGCGAGATCTGGGCGTTCCACCGTTCTACCGGCAGTTGGGACCGAAAGGACAGCTGCCACGAGCCGTCCTGTGCCCGCACGACCTCCTGGTCCGGGATGGGAAGTTCGAGCGCTCCTCGCTCACGTGCCTGGTCGACAAGAATCGGTCCCAGCTCGGCCAGCGCCACGATGCTGGGATGCGCGGCACGGCGGTCGATGTCAGCTTGCACCTGCGCGTAGCTGAGTTTGGCGATGCTGCGCACTTGGTGACGGGTGACGTCGACGGTGGTCAGGTTTGCACTCTCGTCCAGGTGCAGAGCCCACACCACCGCAGGACGGTCCTTGTCCGGCAGCAGACTTGCCCCATCTTCGCTCAGCTGCGAAGGGTAGAGCGGCGTCCGGGTATCGGGGCTGTACAGCGTGACACCGCGTCTCCACGCCTCGTCGTCCATCGGGGCACCAGGTCGGACGAAGGCGGCCACATCGGCGATCGCGTAGTGGACCACATACCCATCGGGTGTGCGCTCGATGTGCAACGCCTGATCGAGGTCCAGGCTCTCGGGCGGATCGATGGTGACGAAGGGTAGAACGAGACGCGTTCGGGCACCTTGCGGACCCCTGTGGACACTGTCCCGGGCGTCATCTGACACCGAGGCGGGAAAGCCTTGTGGGACTTCGAGTTCGGTCCGGATGGCGTGGAAGGACAGCGACGCCGCCGTACGGAGACGGCGGCTTGGTGTGGCGCTCAGGTCCAACGCCCCCTAGCGGCGGGCGGCGGCCTTCTTCGTGGGCGCCTTCTTCGCAGTCGTCTTCTTGGCCCCGATCTTCTTGAGGCTGGTCTTGGTCCCGCCCCCGGTGCCAGCAGACGCCTTCTTGGCGGTGGCGTTCTTGGCGGTGGCCTTCTTCGCGGTGGCCTTCCCGGCCGTTGTCTTCTTGGCTGTCGTCTTCTTGGCTGTCGTCTTGTCAGCCACCTTCTTCACCGCCCGCTTGACTGCCGTCTTTGCGGTCGTGGCCTTTTCGGTTGCCTTGGCGGCGACCTTCTTGGTCGGTGCCTTCTTGGCAGTTGTCTTGCGAGCTGGCGCCTTTGTGGCGGTCTTCGTTGCCGACGCCTTTGTGGCGGTGGCCTTACGTGCCGAAGCCTTCGCGGCCATGGTTCCTCCTAGACAAACGAATGTTGCGATCACTGTTGAGTGCTGCGCGGGCCGCGTCAACACTCCACGCCGACCTCAGAGCCATTCAGTTGTCTCCGTTGTTCCAGGCCGTGTCGTCGGCCGACTTCCGCGCTTCGCCTTTTCTGATGGTGTCGAACGCTTTTGCCGCTTCTGCGCGCGTAGCGAATGGACCCAACCGGTCCTTCGACGGTGCTTCACCTTCTTGTACAAGTGCGCCGGTCTTCACGTTGTAGTACCAAGGTCCGTCAGGCACCTTCGTGATCCTCGCATCTGTCGAAGTTGCTGTCAGCCAACCAGTCTAGGATTGGAGCGCGCGCAACCTCCTCCGGCGATCGAGCGTTTCCACTTCCCGCCGGGGGGTGCCTGACAAGAGCAGCAAGTAGTCGTATCTCGAGTCAGGAGCAGTGTTGTGAGTACCGAACTCCAGGGCATGATCGTCGCCTTCGCGGTGGCGACCGAAGGCGTCCAGCAAGCCGAGCTGACCGAGCCGTGGAAAGCCGTACAGGATGCCGGGGGCACGCCAAAGCTGGTCAGTCTCGAGTCGGACCAGGTGCAGACGTTCAACCACCCTGGACAAGGCCGACGCCTTCGATGTGGACCAGACTTTCGAGGACGCCGCAGCTTCGTCCTTCGACGCGCTCGTGCTGCCGGGCGGCGTCGCGAATCCGGACTCGCTTCGCATGAACGACGGCGCAGTTGCCTTCATAAGGTCGTTCTTCGACTCCGGCAAGCCGGTCGCTGCAATCTGCCACGCACCTTGGACGCTTATCGAGGCGGATGTCGTGCGCGGCAAAACGCTGACGTCCTGGCCGAGCCTGCAGACCGACCTACGCAACGCCGGCGCCGAGTGGGTGGATCAAGAAGTGGTCGAGGATTCCGGACTGCTGACCAGCCGAAAGCCCGATGACCTTCCTGCGTTCACCGCAGGTCTCGTGAAGTTGTTCGCAGGCACTCGGTACCCGCGCGCGGGCGACCAGGTCTGAGCCGCGCGACCGCGACGACGTCGGCCGTTTGCACATCACTCGCCGACGCGGTCACCGACCAGGGCAAGGGCGAAGCGCTGGTATCGAGCGGCGATGACTTCCGGTTCGAGTCCGCCGCCGGGTCGATACCAGTCGGACACGACGCGACAGAGCACGAGCACGGCGCGGGTGGCTTCGTGTGGGTCGTCGGTGCCGAAGTCACCGGCCGGGCACGCGTCCGTGACCTCGGCGAGCACCATGTGCTCGAGTTCGTCGCGCAGCCTGACGTGCATGCGCCGATAGGCTCCTCGAGGCTGCGAATCGGTCCCGAGATGGGCAAGGCGGCAAAATACCCCAGCGATCCGTTCCTGATCCTCGGCATCACCAACGGCGAGTCCGGCGCGATCGGCACTCCGTACTACACCGAAGCGCTCGGGCCCGGTGGGATCAACGAACAACTGGCTGCCAAGTACAGAGCGAAGTTCTTCAACGTGCAGACCTTCCTCACCGACCTGACCGCCACGGGGGCGATGGCTGCCGCCAACCTCCCGATTACTGACGCCGACCGGCAATGCGTCGCCGAGGGCCGCGTCCCTGTATCGCTCCGTGCCGCGCAGGCCGATGTGCACCTGAACCTGTCCGGCCAGACCGCAGTTGCCCAGCAGACCTATAGGCGGTCCGCAGATCGTTCAGGGTATGACGTCGGGGATGGCAGCGGGTAACCGCACCAGCCTGTCCTGCTGACCTACCGACCGAGGACGCCTTTGGGCGGTAGGTCAGTAGTCGCTCGTGCGACGGTCGGCAGGAGAGCCATGACGTCGGTGTGGAAGGTGGTGCCGATGCCGGGCGACGCTGCGCCTCATGTCCGAGTAGTAGCCATTTAGGCCGTCACGCGCGTTGGTGACGTATCTGAGGGGCGCCACACGGTCTGGTCGGACGTAGTCGCCGTCAGGCCGCGTCCGTCACATCGTTGGCTGTCTCGACCAGTTCCACTTGCTGGATCTCGAAGGGCTCGACTTCCTGAGCCTCCTGCGACGAATCGAATGGCTGGATCGACAGCCGCTTCTGGCTGTGCCGCTGGGCATCGATGACCTCGCTCTTCAGGCGCTGGAAATAGGACTCTGCGGCGGCTCGGTCGGACCTGGGAATGGGAATGGTGAGCGGCTGCGGGGTGCCATAGTAGTAAATCTCAACGGAGAGCATCAGTACTGGCAGCCTTCCGGTGCGTCGCACTCCCGGGAGTCATCCCGCAGTCGGCTTGGGGGTGATCCACTGCTCTAACCATCGTTGCTCCGACCTTGTGCGTGACGTATCTTTCAGTGCCGCGAGCCCGTGGCGGCTGACTCTTAGAATACACGTTACGTGACGAACGCGGGATGACGAGCGAGAGAACTTACTGTACGTGAACGGGAAAGACCTCTCTTAGTGACGCGCGAGTAACCTAAAGTAACCTCGGCAAGCGTCATCAGCGCCCCAAGACCCGCAGGTTGCAGACGAGTCGGCCTGTACTGGGGACCAACTCTGGTGGAGAGTGACTCCTGCCGAAGCCGATTTGAAAACCTCGGTTTCGGGCCTGTCCGCGCTAATCCGGGTGCGGAGTTTCAGCGTCCGAAGACCGGCAGGTTGCGGGCCTCGGCCGTTTGGACAAGCCGCTCGTTGAAGGACCCTACCGTCGCGGCTGCGTCTTCAGCCGAAAGCAACGCACAACAGTCCGGCAGCTTCAGCCCCGTAGTCGCACGCAACTGCGCCAGGCGGACAGCGGTATCGGAAGGAAAGGGCAACGCGTCCACTTCGAGATCACGCAGAGCCGCCTGCGTCGGCTCCAGGCGACCGTCTCGAGCGGGAACCACCAATACCTCAGCGAGCGTCAGCGGGTTGAC